>NZ_DATNJW010000022.1:0-2321 GCF_035603715.1 Mycobacterium sp.
CACCCAACTGTTCACCGGCGATTGCCTGTTTCCCGGTGGCGTCGGCAAGACATGGCAGCCCGGCGATTTCGAGCAACTGCTCGATGACGTCAGCTCCCGCGTGTTCGACGTCTACGACGACACCACCGTCGTGTACCCCGGTCACGGCGACGACACCACACTGGGTGCCGAGCGTCCCAGCCTCGCAACGTGGCGCGAACGCGGGTGGTGACATCGCTAGCGCTTACCTTCAAAAATGCCATTTAGCAATGCTTTTCGGGCAACGGTGAGCCTCTGCTGGACGGCGGTCAGCGTAACGTCGGGCTAACTGATGCTGTGAGCCAGTGTGTGTGCCGCCGCATCGAAAGCGCGCAACGTGTCGAGCATGTGCGGCTCGTGAGAGTGCGGCTGACTCGATAGCTTGGCGGCGACCATTTCCGCGCCGCGGTTGACGTAGATCACCTGACCGCACATGCCCAGGCACAACACGACATTGCTGCCGGGGTAGGGCAACCACACTTGGTTGCGGTACATCCCGCCGGGCAATTCGGTGTCGTCGGGGCTGGCGGCGAAGGCCTGGCGCGAGTCGGGTGCGCCCTCGAGGGTGTCAGCGATCCACGCCGCCGGTACCACTTGCTGCTCGGTCAACGAGACACCTTCTCGCAAGAACAGCGACCCGAACCGGATCATGTCAGTGAGGCAGGCATTGATACCGCCGTCAAAAAAGCCGGTCCCGACCGCGTCTACGCCGATGGTGGCGTCGCATTGGGCGCCGATGCGGCTCCACAGCAGTTCCGACATCAAGTCGGGCATCCGCTGTCCGCCCGCGACCTCGCAGATCAAGCCAAGTACATCGGTTTCACATGAGCGATATTCGAACGGACCGCCATGCGCCGATTTCTGCCGCAAGGTCAGCAGGAATTCCTGCAGCGTTGAGGGGGCCTCCGGACTTTTCTTGGGCGCCCACCCGATGGCCTGGTCCAGCCCATGGATCTCCGCGGCCGGGTCGCCGTAGTCCTCGGAAAACGCGATCCCTGATCTCATGTCCAGCAGGTGGCGCACCGTCGCACCTGCGTAGCCGCAATTCGCTAGGGCGGGAACGAATGCCGTGACCGGCGCGTCAAGCTCGATCGCACCGGCGCCGTGCAGCGCACCAACGACGGCTGCCACCAGCGACTTACTCACCGAGAACAGCAGGTGCCGGGTCTCAGCCCCCAGTCCGTCGAGGTACTCCTCAGCCACGATCGACCCGCGGTAGGCGACGGCCCACCCATCGGTAGCAGTGGCGGCCATCACCGCGCCAACGTTGCTGCCCACGCCATCTGTGGTGGTCACCGGAATCGCGGCCACCGAAGCACTGGCTGCCGGCAACTCCGCAACCCGCCCGATCCCGCGCGAGATTACCGCGGTCGGCACGAAGTCGTCGACGTGCTGAAATGACCACCGCGAATAGGGCGTCGACAACCAGTTGCCGAGTGAGATGCCGGCCGGGACGCGACCGCGTTCGCCGCCGATCATGTGCGCGGTTTCACGGGTTTCTCCAGCAACTCGTGGGCAGCCGCTCACGCTCGTGCGACGAGCCGCGCGACGATTGGCGCGGCCGGCACCAGGGGCGTCGAGACGAACTTCGCCTTCATGCCCTTGACCCAGCGCTGGCAGCGTTCGGTGAGCCGGTAGTCGTTGGACTGTAAGTGTCCGCGGGTGACGAGCACGCCGAGTTGGGCGCCCTCAGAGCGCAAGTCGCCAGGGGCCGCGACACGCATGTAAAAGGCCTCGGATCCGTCGAGCAGCGTGGCCCAGTCGTTGGCGGACCGCGCGAAGGAGACGCGACCGTCGTCGTCGATGCGCCATACGCCGGTGCGTGGGGTTGCGGTGAAGAGCTCGACATCCGGCGAGGTCTCCGTGATGATCACTTGGCCCCAGACCTCGTCCTCGCCATAGCCCCGCTCCCAGCGCGAGTTGATCTCCTCGATGTCGAGCTCGTAGTCCACATTCATGTACTCGAGCAGGTGAAAGAGAAACAGCGGCATGTCCGCGTAGGCCTCAGTCGTCAAGTTCGTCATCGGGCTGGCGCCGCTCAGGCGGGGGTTCACCTCGCCGAGATAGAGCTCCCCGGAATCCAGATCGTGCAGAAGGTCCACCTCGAAGTAGCCGCGGTAACCCTCGCGGCTCAGGACGCCACCCAACTTTCGCACCATTTCCCGCGCGGCGTGCGTCTGGTCCGGCGGCAGCACCTCACGCCAGATGTCATTGCCGCACCAGCTGCCCCGCTGCGGAGTCAGCTCCGAATAACCGACGAGACTCGTCATCGCGGGGCCGATCACGGTGCCGTGGCGGGTCAC
>NZ_DATNJW010000023.1:0-4175 GCF_035603715.1 Mycobacterium sp.
CCCAGCAGGGCAACCGGATCCCGACCGCACTGATTCCACAGCGAGGGATCGATCGCCTCGAACAGGTCCTGCGTGGGTTTGTCCCATGACCATCGCAGGTTGATCGACAGCTCTTCGAGCGCCGCCAGGCGTTCCGGGAGATGGGCACGGACCGTGAACCGACGCAGGGCTTTCACGCGTCACTACCTTACTGACGCCGGGGCAGGTTTCGCCTCCCGAACAACTCGCGCCACCCGGCCTCAGGTGTGGCTCGACACTACGGTGGGTATGGGGCGCTGAGATGTTCTCGAAGACGTGCAGGTGGCGGAGTCGACGGCGCCCAGGACGACAATCGACTAGCGACTCAGAAGGAGCAGCAGTGCCCGGTCGTGTCGAGATCGATGACGTCGCGCCCGTCGTGTCATGCGGCGCGTACCCGGCAAAGGCCGTCGTCGACGAGGTGATCCCGGTCCGCGCGTCGGTGTGGCGGGAGGGCCACGACGCGGTGGCGGCGACGCTCGTGGTGCGTTACCTGGGGACGCGCTATCCGGAAGTGGGTGAAACCCGCCGGCTCAAGGCGGTGCAGGCTCCCGCGCTGGCCGAACCCGCCGCCGAGCCGGTCGTGAAGGTCAAGCCGCTGCATGTCCCGATGGCTGCCGACGACCTCGAGCCTTTCGTCTTCCACGGCGTGTTCACGCCCGACCGCGTCGGGCTGTGGACGTACCGGGTCGACGGCTGGGGCGACCCGATTCACACCTGGCGGCACGCCGTCGAAGCCAAGCTGGACGCCGGCCAAGGCGAAAGCGAACTGTCCAACGACCTGCTGGTCGGGGCACAGCTGCTGAAACGCGCCGCCACCGGGGTTCCGCGTAGCAGCCGCGAGCCGTTGCTGGCCGCCGCGAAGGCGCTGGAAGCACCCGGCGATCCGGTGTCGCGCGCCGCGCCGGCGCTGAGCGCCGACATCGATGAACTGCTGACCCAATTTCCGCTGCGTGAGCTGGTCACCCGCGGCGAGCAGTACGGGGTGTGGGTGGACCGGCCGCTGGCCCGCTTCGGAGCTTGGTACGAATTGTTCCCCCGATCGACCGGCGGTTGGGACGCCGACGGCGATCCTGTGCATGGCACCTTCGCGACCGCAGCCGCGGCGCTGCCGCGGATCGCGCAGATGGGCTTCGACGTCGTGTACCTGCCGCCGATCCACCCGATCGGCAAGGTTCACCGCAAGGGCCGCAACAACACCGCGACGGCGGCGCCCGGTGACGTCGGATCGCCGTGGGCGATCGGCAGCGACGAGGGTGGCCACGATGCGGTGCATCCGCAGCTGGGCACGATCGCCGACTTCGACAAGTTCGTCGACGCGGTTGAGGACCTGGGCATGGAGGTGGCCCTGGACCTGGCTCTGCAATGCGCGCCCGATCACCCGTGGGCCAAGCACCACCGGGAATGGTTCACCGAATTGCCGGACGGCACGATCGCCTACGCGGAAAACCCGCCGAAGAAATACCAGGACATCTACCCGATCAACTTCGACAATGATCCGGCCGGCCTCTACGACGAAGTGCTGCGCGTGGTGCGATACTGGATGGACCACGGGGTCAAGGTCTTTCGCGTCGACAACCCGCACACCAAGCCGCCCAACTTCTGGGCCTGGTTGATCGCTCAGGCCAAAGCCGCCGATCCCGATGTGCTGTTTCTGTCCGAGGCGTTCACCCCGCCGGCCCGCCAGTACGGGCTCGCCAAGCTGGGATTCACGCAGTCGTACACCTACTTCACTTGGCGCACATCCAAATGGGACCTCACCGAGTTCGGCCAGCAGATACCGGAAATCGCGGACTACCGACGCCCCAACCTGTTCGTCAACACCCCCGACATCTTGCATGCGAGTTTGCAGCACAACGGGCCGGGCATGTTCGCAATACGTGCGGTGCTGGCGGCGACCATGAGCCCCGCCTGGGGGGTCTATTCCGGCTTCGAGTTGTTCGAGGGTCACGCCGTCGCCGAGGGCAGCGAGGAATATCTCGACTCGGAGAAGTACGAGTTGCGGCCACGCGACTTCGCCGGCGCGCTGGCGGCCGGACGCTCGCTGGAGCCATTCATTGCGCGGCTGAATAGCATTCGTCGACTACACCCAGCGCTGCAACAACTGCGCAACATCACGTTCCATACCATCGACAACGACGCGTTGCTGGCGTACAGCAAGTTCGACCCGATCACCGGTGACTGCGTGCTGGTCGTTGTGACGCTCAACGCGTTCGGGCCAGAACAAGCCACATTGTGGTTGGACATGCCCGCATTGGGTATGGAACACCATGAACGGTTCTGGGTACGAGACGAGATCACCGGCGAGGAATACCAATGGGGAGCGGCCAACTACATTCGCATCGATCCTGGTCACGCCGTCGCCCACGTCATCAACATGCCGCTCATACCGTCCGAAGCACGAATCCCGCTGCTGCGCCGGAGGTAACGCCGCGATGAAGTCCACCGAACAAGTCGCCAGAGCCCGTTTGGCCCCGGAGCCCAGTGACCTGGCCCGCCTGGTTGCCGGCGAGCATCACAACCCGCACGGCATCCTGGGCGCCCACGAGTACGGCGACCACACTGTCATCCGGACCTTCCGGCCGCACGCGACCAGCGTCGTCGCGTTGGTCGGCGCTGACCGGTTCCCGTTGCAGCACATCGACTCCGGCTTGTTCGCGGCGGCACTGCCGTTCGTCAACCTCATTGATTACCGCCTCGAAGTGGTCTACGACGGCGGCGGCCCGCAGACGGTCGCCGACGCCTACCGCTTCCTGCCGACCCTGGGTGAAGTCGACCTGCATCTGTTCAACGAGGGACGCCACGAACGGCTGTGGGAGGTCCTTGGCGCGCATCCCCGTTCGTTCACCACCGCCGACGGCGTGGTCGACGGGGTGTCGTTCGCGGTGTGGGCGCCCAACGCCAAGGGCGTCAGCCTGATCGCCGAATTCAACGGCTGGAACGGCAACGAGGCACCGATGCGGGTGCTCGGCTCATCGGGTGTCTGGGAGTTGTTCTGGCCCGGTTTCGCCCATGACGGCTTGTACAAGTTCCGGGTGCACGGTGCCGACGGCTCGGTCACCGACCGTGCCGACCCGATGGCATTCGCCACCGAGGTGCCGCCGCACACCGCGTCGCGGGTGAACGTGAGCGACTACCGGTGGGACGACGACGCCTGGATGGCGGCACGCGCCAAGCGCAATGCCGTGTTCGAGCCGATGAGCACCTACGAAGTCCACCTGGGCTCGTGGCGACCGGGCCTGTCGTACCTCGATCTCGCTCGTGAGTTGACGGATTATGTTCTGGCTCATGGGTTTACCCATGTCGAACTGCTGCCCGTCGCCGAGCACCCGTTCGGCGGCTCGTGGGGATATCAGGTGACGTCCTACTACGCGCCGTCGTCCCGATTCGGCACGCCCGATGAGTTGCGCGCGCTCATCGACGCACTGCACCAGGCCGGCATCGGCGTCATCGTGGACTGGGTTCCCGCCCACTTCCCCAAGGACGCGTGGGCGCTCGGCCGGTTCGACGGCACACCACTCTACGAGCATTCCGACCCGCGCCGCGGTGAGCAACTCGATTGGGGCACTTACGTCTTCGACTTCGGCCGTGCCGAGGTGCGCAATTTCTTGGTGGCCAACGCGCTGTACTGGCTCGAGCAGTACCACATCGACGGACTGCGGGTGGACGCCGTCGCGTCGATGCTCTACCTCGACTACTCACGCCCCGAAGGCGGCTGGACACCGAACATCCACGGCGGCCGGGAGAACCTGGAAGCCGTGCAGTTCCTGCAGGAGATGAACGCCACGGCCCACAAGGCGGCGCCCGGGATCGTCACGATCGCCGAGGAGTCGACCTCGTGGCCGGGCGTCACCAGGCCGACGACCGTTGGCGGCCTGGGCTTCTCGATGAAGTGGAACATGGGCTGGATGCACGACACGCTCGACTACATCAGTCGCGACCCGGTGTACCGCAGTTATCACCACCACGCGATCACCTTCTCGATGCTCTATGCGTTCAGCGAGAACTTCGTGCTACCGATCAGCCACGACGAGGTCGTGCACGGCAAGGGCACACTGTGGGGCCGGATGCCGGGCAACGACCACGTGAAGGCGGCCGGGCTGCGCAGCCTGCTGGCCTACCAGTGGGCGCACCCAGGCAAGCAGTTGCTGTTCATG
>NZ_DATNJW010000024.1:0-2672 GCF_035603715.1 Mycobacterium sp.
CGAAGAATCGAGGACGGATGCACGGTGACCACCAACTCTGGATTGCCTAAGCCATCGTTGGTGGCCAGGTGCAACGCTTCGCCGCGGTGCGCGGTGAGCCGAAAGTCCTTGCCCAGCAGTGATTTTGCTGCGACAGCTCCCATGAGGACGACTACGTCGGGCTCGACGGCGCCGAGTTCGGCGAGCAGCCACGGGCGACAGGCCACCACCTCAGTCCGGCTGGGTGTCTTATGGATACGCCGCTTGCCCCGCTCGGCGCGGACGGTGAACTTGAAATGCTTGACCGCGTTGGTGACGTACAGCTCGCCTCGGCCGATCCCGGCGGCATCGAGCGCTTTGTCGAGGATCCGGCCGGCGGGCCCGACGAACGGCTTGCCCGTGCGGTCCTCCTGATCGCCGGGCTGCTCCCCCACCAGCATCATGCGTGCGGTGCGGGGCCCCTCGCCGAACACGGTCTGCTCGGCGTCTGCATGTAGCTGACAGCCTCGGCATTCCCTTGCCGCGGCGGCCAGCTTGGTCACGCTGCGCGTGTCCGGCACGAATGCTGCGGCGCTCGTCTCCACGGCGAAGGGCTACCCCCAGCGCATGATGGCTAAATCGCGGCTGCGGCTCGAGCTTTGGTTCTGCGGTCGACGGGTACCTCAGGCCAGGGCTTGGCGCGGGCTCAGCGTGTGTCGCCTGCGGGTAAAGCATTTCTGAACGTCCGCGTGGCGTTGCGGCGGTTTTGCGGCATCGCCGTCGATGATGGCTTATGCGGCTATCCGAAGCCCCGCTGAAAACGCCGACTACCTCGCCGATGGCGCCGCGAATGAGGGCTTTCCTAGGTCGGCTCGGTGCGGCCGCGTGCAGCGCCAAAATCGTGCTTCTCGTGCTCGTGGTCACTGCCGCCTCGTTGGTCGCTACGGCCAGCGCCGTCCACGCCGCCTCGGGCCGCCCCTTCAACCCCGATGTCGGGATGTACGGCGACCCCCTCGCCGCCGCGCCCTACTGGCGCCAACAACACACTTCCGACTGCGGGGAGATGGCGGTGGCTGACGTGGTCGGCCAGATCACCGGAGACGAGCCCGCCGAGCAGCGCATCACCGCGCTGGCCGAGAGCACGCCGAGCGCAGCGCGGCGCGGCCCGATCTGGAACCTCACCGCGAACACCGATATCAGGGATCTGCCTGTGCTGCTCGCGCACTACCGAATCAAGGCCGACAACATTCAGACAAGCATCGACGAGCTGGAGCATGACCTAGCCGAACGACACCGGGTGATCGTGATAGTCAACGCCGAAACCATCTGGAACCGGCCCGGCAACCGAAACGCCGCGAACCACTTCGTCGTCGTCACGGGGATAGACGCCCGAGCAGGGGTAGTGCACCTCAACGACAGTGGCCTCCCCAGTGGCCGGGATGAGCAGGTCCCTATCGGTACGTTCGAGCAGGCCTGGGCGCCAAATCACAACTCCGCCGTCGTCACGAAATGACGGCCGCTCGGATCATCTCCCCCGCAACGACCTGCCGCTGTCGGGCTGACAGGATTTGAACCTGCGGTCACTTGACCACCCCGGGTTGGACGAGGGCTGAATTCAACTGTCCGGCAATGGCTTTCGGAACAGCCCGACCAGCCAGAACAACAAATCGGCATCCCCGTCATCCCCTCCATTTGCGCCCACTTGTGGCAACGTCGTGACAACCATCGGCATTAGACCGTCGCATTAGGGATGAACTAGACAAACAGTGGTGGGCGCGGACGGTATCGAACCGCCGACCGCTGGTGTGTAAAACCAGAGCTCTACCACTGAGCTACGCGCCCGTGCCGGGCAAAGATACCGCCCCGACCACTCGTCGCCCAAAACGCCGATTAACGGTTCAGGCGTTCAGCGCCGTCAGCGCCTCGACCCACAGCCGCTGGTCACGGGCCTCACCGGGCTGCTTCATCTCGGCGAACCGGATCGTCCCACACCGGTCGACCACGAACGTGCCGCGATTGGACACACCGGCGTCGTCGTTGAACACCCCGTAGGCCTGGCTGACCGCGCCGTGCGGCCAGAAATCGGAGAGCACCGGGAACAGAAATCCGCTTTCGGTGGCCCACACCTTGTGGGTGGGCGCCGGTCCCACCGAAATGGCCAAGACCGCGCTGTCATCGTTCTCGAAGTCGGGCAGATGATCGCGCAGCTGATCGAGCTCGCCTTGGCAGATGCCGGTGAAGGCCAGCGGGAAGAACACCAGCAGCACGTCTTTGGCGCCGCGGAAGTCGCCGAGGGTGACCGGCTGTCGGTTCTGGTCGAGCAGCGTGAAGCCCGGTGCGCTCGCGCCGACGGGAAGCATCAGCGCCGCGCGGCGCGTGACTTCGGTTGCACCAACCGGCTCCCGCTCCAGTCGCCGAGGTTCACCGACGAGGTCGGCATCAGCCCCGCGGTGGGGGCCGACTCGGCGATCTCGGCGGGTAGCACGTGACCCGGACGGCCGGTCTTGGGTGTGAGCACCCAGATCACGCCGTCGTCGGCCAACGGCGTGATGGCGTCCATCAGGGTGTCGACAAGGTCGCCGTCGCCGTCGCGCCACCACAGCAAGACGATGTCGACCACCTCATCGGTGTCTTCGTCGAGCAACTCGCCACCGCACGCATCCTCCGCGTCGGCGCGGATATCGTCGTCGGTGTCCTCGTCCCAACCCCACTCT
>NZ_DATNJW010000025.1:0-7555 GCF_035603715.1 Mycobacterium sp.
CCACGACGCCAACCTCGCCGGCCAGTGCGCGACAGCGCTGCTGCTGCGCCGCCTCTGGGCTATCCCGGCCGCCATCATCGGCTGGGCGCTGGTGACGGTCGTCGCCGCGATATGGGTGCATACTCCGGACGATTCGGAGGAGAGTACCCGATTCTGGGAGTTGCGCGGAGACGCGACCTAAGCCGCAGGGCCTCGCATTAGACAGTCCAGACTGTACAGTTTGTACTGTCTAATGTAGATTGGATCGAGTGGACGGGATCAGCGAGTCGGCAGGAGCCGCCGCCCGGGATCTGCGGGTGATGTTCAGCCGACTTCGCCGCCAACTCAAAGACGTCAGCACCGGCGGCGGGCTGACACCATCGCAAACTGCGGTGCTAACCCGGCTGTGGAAAGAAGGCACGTCGTCGACCAGCGCGCTGGCCGCCTCCGAGCGAGTACGGCCGCAGTCGATGGCCGCCATCCTGGCCGGACTCGACCAGCACGGCCTTATTCGTCGTGCTCCTGACCCCGATGACGGTCGGCGACAAGTGATTTCGCTGACCGCCGCCGGACGGCGCCGCGCAGAAAGCGATCGTCAGATCCGCGAGGAATGGCTGGCCCGTGCCATGCAGGAGCGCTACTCGGAGCCGGAACGGCGCGTCATCAACGATGCGCTGTCTCTGCTTCAGCGCTTGACCGACTAACGAACGGAGCTACCAATGCAATTGGGCATACACTTCATCGACTTCTTGCCGGGCGACGCGGCCCAGTTGGCACCGACCCTGTTGGCTACCGCGACAGCCGCCGAAGAGATCGGCGCGACGATGTTCACGCTTGCCGATCACTTCTTCCAGATGGAAAACGTTGGGCGCGCGGAAGATCCCTTCTTGGAGGGCTACACCTCGCTGGGCTACCTGGCCGGCCGGACCACGAACATCACCCTGGCGTTGTTGGTTACCGGGGTCACCTACCGGCATCCGGGGTTGCTGGCCAAAACAGTGACGACTCTTGATGTGCTCTCACAGGGCCGGTCGATGTTCGGCATCGGCGCCGCGTGGTATGAGCGTGAGCATCTCGCCCTGGGCGTTCCGTATCCGCCGTTGCGCGATCGGTTCGAGATGCTCGAAGAGACCCTGCAGATCTGTCAGCAGATGTGGAGCGACAACGACGGGACCTACGACGGCAAGCACTATCAGCTGGCCGAAACGATCTGCCAGCCCCAGCCGATCCGGCGGCCGCCGATCCTGATCGGTGGCGGCGGTGAGAAGAAGACGCTGCGGCTCGTCGCGCAGTACGCCGATGTCTGGAACTCGACCGATTCCGACATCGACGTGCTCACTCACAAGATCGACGTGTTGAGCCGCCATTGCGAAACGGTGGGTCGTGATTTCGCCGAGATCCGGAAAACCGTTGGCGTCTTGGAGGACCCGTTCGAGGATCTCGACGGATACCTCAGGAAGCTGGAACGGTTCTCCGAACTCGGTATCGACATGATCCACGCCGGCCCCATGCCAGGCGCACCGGATCCTGCCGGCTTCGTGAAACGCATCGGCGACGAGGTGATGCCGAAGCTATCGGAGATCGGTTGAACCTCAGGAGGTTCTACAGGCTCGCGATGATCCGCGCACGCTCCGCGGTGTACTCCTCGTCAGAGATGGCGCCGCTGGCGCGCAGGTTCTCGATCTCCTGCAGTCGTTGCGTCGTCGGCGCCGCGGTCGGCGCCGGCGTCCACGGGACGTGCATGGCAGCGTCGTGCTGAAAGGCCCGCATCGTAGCGCTCGGTTGTTGGCCGACGTTGAGCAGCCCGAGCCGCAACAGCAGAATCAGCAGGCCGATGCCTCCGACCGGCAGGCCGAAGTAGAGCGTCCAACCGCCGGGCAGGCCGAGTTCGCTCAGCGCGACAAAGCGAATCACGAACGTGATGACGAAGAGCGCGGCGATCGCCCCGGCCAGGATGAGCGCGGGTTTGTTGTTTTTCATGAGGGATGTTCCTTTCGTCTGGTGGATTCACTGCGGCCGCCCGGCCACCGAATGTCGGCGTGGCGACACTCGGTGGCCGGACAGAGCCGGTGTTAGGGGCAGGCGACGTCGAGTTCGAACGACTTGTTGACCGGTCCCGCCATCGGGTTGGACATGTCCACACCACTGGCGGTACCGCTGATCTTGTAGGTGCTGCCGTCCTTGGTGGCGTTGGCCTTGCCGCTGGTGCCGCCGACGCCCAATGTGACGCCGTTGACATTGCCCAGCGCAACGGATTTGACGGCCGGCGGGTTGGCATCGGTCAGCACGGCGCCGATGCCGCTGGGAACACCGGACGAACCGGATCCGCCACTGATGGCGATGTTGACCGTGCCGGCGGTAGTGGTGCAAGCGACCTGGCCCTTGACGTTTTGATCTTTACCGTCGACGAGCACCTTGGTGTTCGACGAGCCGGCGGGCGCCACTGCGGCATTACCGACGCTGACGGCCTTGTCGTGGTGTGAACAACCCACCATCACCGTGCCGAGGGCGGCCGCCGTACCGGCCATGATCAGGATTTCGCGTTTCATTGATGGACTCCTTGTTTGTGTTGTGGACGTGATGCCTAATCACAGTGCGGCAGAGGACTTTATGGATCCTTAATGCGCCAGCACAGTCATGTCGATACGTCGCCGGACATGTCGACGTACATCGACTGAAGTCCGACCCGGCCGGGACCGGTGAAGCGATTGAAGACGAGATTGCCGCTCCCACCGAACATTCCGGTCCGAAGTCCATAAACCTGTGGATCCATCCGCACACTTTCATCGCGGAAGATCCAACTTCCGGGCTCCACATCGATCTGCTCACCGGGGGCGAGAACTTTCTCAAAAACATTTCCGTAGCCGTGCAGCCACACCACGCCCTCTGACTGTGTCGCGGCGAACCGGTCCACGAAGAACCCACTCGAGCCGAACAACATGTTTCGGATCCCCTTCTGGCGGGTGAATCCGTACTCCAAATTGCCGGTGGCCGCGAGATATTGGTGCTCGCGAACCTCGACCGCAGTCCCGGGCCGCAAATGCAGTGGAAAGACGTGTCCGGTGCCGTCGCGCGAAAATGCGACCTGCCCCGGCCCGCGCGCCTCGGTCATCAGCAGTGGCATGCCCGCGATCATCCGCTTGAGCGCACCCTTGCCCCTGAGCCCGATATCGAGCCCAGGGTCCTTCCATAAAATGACGTGGTGCTCGAAAAACACCGGCACACTGCCGTCGAGCCAGATGTGCAGCACCGGCACCAACTCTCCGTCGATGCGGTAGTACACACCCGGGGCGCGCCCGTCAGCGACGGTGGTGGGCAGTAACTGTGGGGGTTCGGGCCGATACGAGTTGGCCATCTTTCCGGCTCAAGGTCGCTTGGCGTAACGCGTGAGGAATCCGGTGGCTGCAATCGTCGCGACGACGCCGATCACACTCCACAGCACGATGGAGAACACCAGCGACCCGAACAAGAAGTCGTAGGTCAGCGAGAGATAGATCGACCACAGCACCCGGTAGAGGCACCAGAACGCGACCAGTCCCGCACTGATCCCGATGATCAGGCTGCGATTGCGATCGACGCGCTCGATCTGTTCTTCGATGTTGGCGGGCAGAATCTTCATGTGCGTTGTCCTTTCGTGAGGGTGCGGTGATGCGGTGCAACACCTGCGCTTGCTCACGGTGCGGGACAGCGCTTACTGGATCCTTAACGGACCGCTCACCGGCGGCCGGCTACTGCGCGGCGGGGCCGGCTCCGGTCTCGAGCGTGAATTCCTCGTCGCCGATCCGAATGCGATCGCCATCGCGCAGTTCGGCGCTGGGGTCGATACGTTTCCGGCGCACCCGGACTCCGTTCGCCGATCCCAGATCGGTGATGAGGATCGTCCGGCCGTCATCGGCGATGACGGCGTGGTGGCGGCTGACTTTGGCGTCGGACAGCACGATGTCGTTGTCGGGGCTGCGACCTATCCGGGTGGCCGTGCCGGCTAACGCATAGCGTCGCCCGTCGGCGCCGATCAGTGCCGCCGTCGCAGCCCGGCGGACTCGGATTGCGTTGTCCGACTGGGCGACAATGGTGTCCTCGGCGTGCGATTGGGCAACCTTGCGAGCGTCCAACGGCTCCTGACGCAGAATCTGCTCGTAGAGCTCCCGGATCGTCCAGCTCGGGTCGATGCCCAAGTCTTCCGCGAGTAGCGCTTTCAGCCGCAAGTACGCGTCCAGCGCGTCGGACTGACGGTCGTCCAAGTAGTAGGCGGTAATCAACTGGGCCCACAATGGTTCCCGATAGCCATGCCTGGCGGTCAACGCCTCCAGCTCCGCGATCACGTTATGCGGTCGACCGCACGCGATTTCGGCTTCAGCGCGCGCGATGTAGACAAGAACCCTCTCCTCGTCGATCGCCGCGGCCAGGGTCTCCACGAAGTGAAAGTCGCTCAGGTCCTCGAGAACCGGTCCGCGCCACTGGCCAAGCGCGGCCAACAGGTGCTGGCCGGCCTGCTCGAACTGCCCGTCGGCCGCGGCCTGCACGCCGGCGTTTTTCTCGGCGATGAATCGGCCAAAGTCATACTGATCGTCGCTGATGGACAGTTGATAGCCCGGCGGTTTGCTGGCCAGCACGGAGCGGTCGATGCCCGCATCGCTCATCAGCCGACGCAAGTTGGAGATGTAGGCGTGCAGCGTGGCCCGCGCTCCCTGCGGCGGCCGCTGGTCCCATGCGGCACCGATGAGCGAGTCGATGCCCACCGGTCGATTCGCATTGACGATCAACATCGCCAGCACCGCCCGCTGCTTGGGGGTGCCCAACGGCAGCGATTCATCGCCCATGCGCACCTGCAACGGGCCCAATACACCGAACTGCGGCACCGCAAAGGACCGCCCCGTGCCTAAACCATCGGTCATCGTGATGTTTCTACGCTCACCAGGTTCGCCAGCTAAACAACTCCTACCATAGCTTCCGGTTAGGATCTGCCCATGCCGGTATCGGTAGGTGAAGCGTTCGCGGGATTCACGATCCTGCGGGTGGTGGGTGCCGGCGGCATGGGCACGGTGTATCTGGCCGCGCATCCCCGGTTGCCGCGCCAGGACGCGCTGAAGGTGCTGCCGGCGCAGTGGACCGCCGACCCGCAGTATCGGGCGCGGTTTCTGCGTGAGGCCGATCTGACGGCCAGCTTGTCGCATCCCAACATCTTGGGTGTTCATGACCGCGGTGAATACGACGGTCAGTTGTGGATTTCGATGGATTATGTCGGGGGCACGGACGCGTCCCGGCTGGTGCGCGAGCACCATCCCAACGGCCTGCCCGTCGGTGAAGCGCTGGAGATCGTCACGGCAGTGGCGTCGGCGTTGGATTATGCGCATCAACGGGGCTTGCTGCATCGCGACGTGAAACCGGCCAACATCCTGCTGGATCCGCAAGCACAACGAATTTTCCTGGCCGACTTCGGTATCGCGCGTCTGATCGATGACCCAGCGGGCCTGACCGCCACCAATATGGCCGTCGGCACGATGGCCTACGCGGCGCCCGAGCAGTTGAGGGGTGAGCCGCTCGACGGTCGCACCGATCAATATGCACTGGCGTGCACTGCCTTTGACCTATTGACCGGAGCGCCACCGTACGTCGATTCCAACCCGGCCGTGGTGATCACCAAACACGTTGCAGCGCCGATACCTTCGCTCGGGGAACGGCGGCCCGAGTTGGCTGTGCTGGATCCGGTGCTGGCCCGGGCGATGGCCAAGTCGCCCGCCGACCGGTATCCCAGCTGCCGAGATTTCGCCCGCGAGCTGAGCGCCCTTCTCAGCCGGCCGTCCGGCCACGTCCACCAGCCCCCACCCGCACCCCCGCCAGGCCCGACCGCGCCCGCGCCCACCCTGATGACCAGCCCTCCGCGTGTTTCGCGCCCGACATTGATTGCGTCGCTGGCGGTTACCGCGTTGCTGCTGGTGGCCGGGGCCATTTTTGCGGGCGTGACGTTTGTGCGGCACCACGATCGGGGTGGCAGCACACCATCGACCGCGCCCGCAGCCACCGCCCACGCGTTCAGCGGCACCTACCGGGCGGACTACGGCCCCGGCACCGACCTCGAAGGAAAAGTGGTCGCGGGTGCACCGCCGATGACTGGCACCTGGGATGTGCGCTCTACGTGCGGATCCGGCGGCTGTATCGCGACGGCGTCCTACGTCGGTGGTAGCGGGGTCGTGCTCGTCTCGAATTTGGTGTTCGATCAGGTCGGCGGTAGTTGGCTTGCCGTGGGTCTGGGCTCTACGTCCTGCAATGACGCGCCCACCGAAGTCTGGGTGGTGTTCACCCTGCAGCCGCAACCGGACGGCACACTGTCCGGTGACACCACCAGGTCAACCACCAACAGCTGCAGCACGGCGAAGCGAACCGTAACCTTTACCCGCACCGGCGATCCCGACCTCTCCAAAGTTCCCGATCCGGCCGCGTTGCCTCCACGCGCGGCATCACCGTCCACAGCGCTACGCGGGCGATACCACGAAACAATCACCTACGCGAACGGCGGTTCTGCACCGGGACAAGACGATCTCACCGTCCGTACGGTGTGCCTGCGCACCGGCGATCGGTGCATGAGCCTGTTCCATGCGATCGACGGGGTGGTGCCCCTGGTGTTCAGCGGCGGCAAATGGACCCGCAATGACGAGGGCACGGTGCCCTGCAATCTCGGCGGAACCGTGCATATCAAACTCACCGCGGAGTATCCGCTGCCCGACCCGCTGCAAGATCCGATCCCGCTGCTCACCGGGCACGGCCACAACGTGACGACTGGAAGCGCCTGTGCCGGCGGCGATTTCGAAGACAAGTTCGAGCGTACTGGCGACTAACTCATTTCTTCGACAGCTGGTGACGGGTCCGGTCCGCACGGACCGGAATACCGTTGCGGCCACTGAGATCTTGGGCGTATAGACCCGTCGCATAGGCGACACCACCGCCGTTGATGGCGAGTTCGGCGCGGTCGATGTGCTCCAAGGTGTCGGTGCTCTTGTGGTAGTTGGGGTCGAACGGCTGGTCGGCTTCACCACCCCACAGCTTGGCCTCCTCGGACGACTTCTTGTTTTCTGCGCCGGAGAACAAGCCGCCCGACGGGATGCCGGCCTGGGTGAAGCCGTCGTAGTCGGACCTGCCGTCAAACGAGGTGTCCTGCGGCGTTTTTCCGGCGGAGTTGAGGTAGGCGGCCAGCGACCGCTCGATTCCGGCGGAGCCCTCCGGCACCACCGGACTGCCACGCTTGTCAGCCGGCAACGACTGGTCGCCGTCGTAGGTGAAATAGCCCGGGTTCGGTGACGCTAGCATGTCGAAATTCAGGTACAGCGCAATGTTTTTGAGCGCTTCGACATCCAATGACTGGACATACTTGTGCGAGCCGATCAGCCCGAGCTCCTCAGCGCCCCAGAACCCGAATCGCACCGCGTTGTGGATTCCCGGCGAACTGCCCAGTTGCAAAGCGGTCTCCAGAACCGCGGCCACACCGGATCCGTTGTCGTTGATGCCCGGGCCCTCGGGAACGCTGTCGAGGTGGGCGCCGGCCATCACCACATCGCTGGTCGACCCGGTCTTGGTCTGC
>NZ_DATNJW010000026.1:0-14720 GCF_035603715.1 Mycobacterium sp.
GCGGTCTCCAGATTGTGGTTGTAGCGGTGCACGCCCATCGCCGCGAGCCGGTCCACCTGCTCGGCACGCAACATTCCCAGCGAGCAGGCGATCTGAATATCCACGGCGTCGCGGATGGCCTCGATACCCGCAGCCACCTGAGCCAGCAACCGCTCGTCGGGTCCACGCACCGCCGCAACAATGCAGAATTCGGTGGCGCCGGATTTGGCGGTCTGTTTGGCCGCCTCGACCAGGCTGGGGATATCCAGCCAGGCGCTGCGCACCGGCGAGGCGAACAATCCCGATTGCGAGCAGAAGTGACAGTCTTCCGGGCAACCACCGGTTTTCAGGCTGATGATGCCCTCGACCTCGACCTCGGGGCCGCACCAGGCCATCCGCACCTCGTGCGCCAGCGCCAACAGCTCTTCGAGCCGTTCGTCGGGCAGCTGCAGCACTTCCAGCACCTGCCGCTGGCTCAGCCCCTCGCCACCCTCGAGCACCTGGTGACGAGCCACCGCCAGGATGTCGGTGCGGTCGGTGTCGGATGTTGGCCGAGTCGCCGCCTGAGTCACCAGCTACTCCTTAAGGTCTTTGTCTTTGTCCTGTCCACGCATTCGGGACGCAGCGGATCCGGGCTTCTCGCAACCAGCGTTGAACGGTGCCCAGGCTAGGCTAGCGGTGTGCACCTGCACAAACGTCATGTGGTCGGCGCGGCGGCGATTGGGTACCTGATACGGGTAGGCACCGGAGCCCCAGGGGTGAACGCAATTGAGTAGTGCACACGTCGAATACGTCGCTCACCATTGGCTCCTACTTGCCGGGCCGGCCTTCTTGCCGGCCGTGATCGTCGTCGCCGTGGTGTTGTATGTCGCAATCAAAGATCGGCGCACACCCAGCGAGGATCAGCAGGCGACTCACCACGACGCGGCCGACGAACGGCGTGACTGAGGCATGCGGCAGCAAATCAGCTGAAGTTTGAACGCAGAGCCCGCAGGCTACCTACCCTGAAGTAAGTTCAGCGCCCGAAAGTTTTCGGGCGGGCCACAGTGCGGTGGGAGGTATCACGGTGGACCTGACGTTCCTAGCAGATCCGCCGGCGCGCGGCGCCGGCCTCAACCAGGTGATCGGCCTATCGGTCGCCGGGATGGTGATCGGCGCGGTGATGCTGTACGTCGGCTGGGCGCATCGCACCCATCGGATCACCTGGCTGACAGGCGCTGCGGAGTGGCTGGGACAAAAGTTCGACCGCCCGTCGTGGGTCGCGCTGCCGGTCCTGGTGTTCACCACCTCGATCATCTGCGCGCTGTTCGGCTTCATCTGGGACGTCAGCTGGCATATCGGCAACGGCCGCGACCCCGGGCCGCTGGCCAATCCGGCGCATTACTTCATCATCATCGGCCTGTTCGGCATCTTCGTCGCCGGCATGATCTCGGTGGTACTGCCGTTCGACAAGCCGGGCCCGGCAGCGCTGCGCATCACCCGCAACTGGCACGCGCCGGTGGGCGGATTGCTGATGGCAGCCTGCGGTCTTTACGCGATGACCGGTTTCCCGCTCGACGACATCTGGCACCGCATCTTCGGCCAGGACGTGACGCTATGGGGCCCCACCCATCTGATGATGATCGGCGGCGCCAACTTCTCCCTCTTCGCGGTGCTCATGCTGGAGTACGAGGGCCAGCGGTACCTGCAGGCAAGTGCGCCCGCCGATGATGCAGTGGAGCGAAAAGACCGCCCGTTCGTCCGATTCGTGCGTTACCTGTCCTGCGGCGGCCTGCTCATCGGGATGTCGGTCTACCAGATCGAATTCGACTTCGGAGTGCCGCAGTTCCGGTTGGTATTCCAGCCGATGCTGATCGCCGCGGCCGCCGCTGTCGGAACGATCGTCGCGCGCATCACGCTAGGCCGCGGGGCGGCGGTCATCGCGGCGTTGTTCGCAATTGCGCTGCGCGGCGGGGTGGCCCTGATTGTGGGACCGGTGTTGGGCGCCGCGATCAACTGGTTCCCGCTGTATCTGGGACCGGCGTTGGTGGTCGAGGTGCTGGCCTTGACCCCGCTGTTCCGCCGGCCGATCCTGTTCGGCGCCGTCGCCGGTCTGGGAATCGGCACCATCGGCCTGTGGCTCGAGTCGCTGTGGATCGGAGCGGTCTACCACTATCCGTGGCCGATCTCGCTGTGGCGTGAAGCGTTGCCGACGGCCGTCCCGGTGGCGATATTGGTCGGCATCTGCGCGGCGATGTTCGGGATGGTCCTCACCAGCCAGCGCCTGCCGGGCCGGGGCATCGGCATCGCCGCGGTGGCGCTCACGGTCCTCGTCATCGGCGGCACGGTCGCCAACGGCCTGCACATTCACGTGCCCAGCCAGGACACCGCCACGGTCAAGTTGACCGACCTGCCGAGTGCACCGGGGCAGCGGATGGTGTCGGCCGACGTGCAGATCAATCCGCCCACCGCCATCAGCGACCATCCGGATTGGCTCACGGTGCTGGCCTGGCAGGGTCGGATGAATAACGAACGGGGTCTGGTGATCGACCGGCTCACCAAGGTTGGTCCGGGGCACTACGTGTCGAATCGTCCACTTCCGGTGTGGGGCTCGTGGAAGACGCTGGTGCGTATCCATGACGGCCGAACGTTGGCGGCGGTGCCGATCTGGGCGCCCGCTGACGACGCCATTCCCGTCAAGGAAATCCCGGTGCAGCTCAACAGCACCCGGCCCCTCACATTCGAGGTGTCGATCCTGCAGCGCGAGCGTGACCCGGGCGTGCCCGGGTGGCTGTTCACCGCCGGCGGAGTCGTCGTGCTGTTCTTTACCCTGTGCGTCGTCTCCGCTCTGACGTGGGGTGCCGGCCGGATCAACGAAAATGACGCTACCCCAACGCAACCCGAGGAACCGGCGTTGGATCGCGTTCCCCCGAAGGCGGCATGAGGGCAGTCGCAGTGGTCTCGTCAACGCGCGTACTCCTGGTGGCATTAGTCGGGGTAGTCGCGGTAGCACTGGCCGGGTGCGGAGGTGCGTCGAAACCGGTCGGCGACGCCGCGCTGACCGTCGACATCACCATCGCCCACGGGCAGGTCACGCCCGCCAACGCGACCCTGCAGGCAGCGGTCCACCAACCGATTACGCTGCATGTCACCAGCGACGCCACCGACGAGTTGCACGTGCATTCGGTGCCCGATCACAGGTTCGAGGTGGCCGCAACGGCCAACCAGACATTCCAGTTCAGCGTTGACGTTCCGGGCAGCGTCGACATCGAGCTCCACCATCTCGACCGCACCGTCGCCACCATCCACGTCCATCCGTGACCGGGCCGGTCATCGTCGCGCACGGCCTTGGCGGGTCGAGCGACCTTCCGGTGCCGTATGCCTTTTCGGTGATCGGCGCGGCTTGGGCGTTGACCTTCACCTTCGCTCTGGTCGCGCTCGCGTGGAAGCGGCCGCGGTTCGATCCGGACAATCCGACTCGCCCGCTGCCGGCGGCGGTGACGAGTTTCGTGGACTCGCGGGCCGTCCGGGGGGTGGCGGCGGTCGCGGCGTTGGCATTCACCGGGTGGGTGCTGCTCGCCGGGCTGTGGGGACCGCAAACGCAAACCAACGCGCTGCTCGGTGTCTTCTATGTGCTGCTGTGGGTGGGTTTGGTGGCGGTTTCGCTTCTGGTAGGGCCGGTATGGCGGGTCATCTCACCGATGCGCACGGTATATCTACTGCTGCAACGCATTATCCCGGAACGCCTCGCCAAGCCCCGGTTGAAGTACCCGCAGTCCTGGGGGTATCGACCTGCCGCGGTGGGGTTGTTCGCATTCGTGTGGTTGGAGCTGGCGAGCCCCAACCCGGCGGCGCTGCCGTGGGTCAAGACGTGGCTGCTGATCTATGCCGTGGTGTTGCTGGGCGGCGCCTGGCTGTGCGGGCAACGGTGGTTCGCCCGGGCGGACCCGTTCGGCGTTTACAGCATGGCGGTTTCGCGGCTGTCTCCCTTCCGGCGCGACTCCAAGACTCAGAGGATCGCGATCGGCAACCCCTTCGATCATCTGCTGTCGTTGCCGATTCGGCCGGGCATCGTCGCCGTGCTGGCGGTGCTGCTTGGCTCCACCGCGTTCGACAGCTTCTCGTCGTCGGCGACCTGGCGCAGCTTCGCTGACAGCATGGCCCGAAATATTCACGCTGTGCCGGTGTCGGTTTCGCTGTCCGGGTTGCGCACCATCGGGATGCTGGTCTTCGTCGCTGTGGTGGCGACGACCTTCTCGCTGGCCGCTCGCGCGACGGGCGGAATCGACCGCGAGCAGCGGCATGCGCTACCCGGCCAGCTGGCGCATTCGCTGATTCCCATCGTGGTGGGTTACATCTTCGCGCACTACCTGTCGTATCTCATCGAGCGCGGGCAGCAGGCGGTGTTCGCCCTCGCCGACCCGCTCGGCAAGGGCTGGAACCTGCTGGGGCTGGCGCATTTACACGTCGCCTACGTGCTTTCGCTGCATCCCACGGTGCTGGCTGTCATCAAGGTGACGTCGGTGGTCACCGGACACATCGTGGCGGTGATCGCGGCGCACGACAAGGCGCTGCGGCTCCTCCCGTCGGGCCACCAACTCACCGGCCAGCTGACCATGATGCTGGTCATGGTCGGCTACACCTTCACCGGGTTGTACTTGCTCTTCAGCGCATAGACGTCATTCCAGGACGCCGTCATGCAGCTCGGCGAACAATTCGGTGTTGCGGCTGTAGTCGACAGGCACGTCGATAATGGCGACTCCCGGCTCGGCCAGCGACCGGGTGAACGCGTCCTCGAACTCGGTCAGGCTACCGACCCGGACACCCGTGGCGCCGAAGGCCGCCGCGTAGTGAACGATGTCGTAGTCGCCCAACTGCACACCTGATGTGCGGCCGTATTTCAGCTCCTCCTGGAATGCGACCATGTTGTAGCTGTTGTCGCGCATGATCACGTGTGTGAAGCTCAGACCCAGTCGCGTCGCGGTCTCCAATTCCTGGGCACTGAACAGGAATCCACCGTCTCCGGACACCGACACGACCGGTGTACCCGGCCGGACCAGGGCTGCGGCCATCGCCCACGGCAGCGCGACTCCAAGGGTCTGCTGGCCGTCGGAGAACAGCAGTCGCCGAGGCTGATACACCCGGAAATGCCTGGCCATGTAGATGTAATGCGATCCCACGTCACAGGCCACGGTGGCGGTGTCGTCGATCAGGTCCCTGATCTTCAGCACGACCGCGGCCGGGTTGACACCACCCCCGCTCTGCGGGCGTTGTCGGGCCTCCTCGTCGATGTTCTGCAGCGCGGCCCGCTGCTCGGCGATGTGGACACCGACGCCGTCATCCAGCCGCAGCCCGGTTAATTGCGGGGTCAACTCGGTCAGCGTCGCAGCGATGTCGCCGCGCAGCTCGAGGGTGGGCTGGTAGTGGTTGTCGATATCGGCGGGCATTTCGTCGATGTGGATCAGCGTGCGGGCCGGATCCGAATTCCACAGCCCCGGATCGTATTCGACCGGGTCGAAGCCGACCGTCACCAGCACATCGGCATGGCCGATCACGATGTCGCCGGGTTGGTTGCGGAACAATCCGACGCGCCCGACGAACCGGTCTTCCAGTTCGCGCGACACCACACCGGCCGCCTGAAACGTCTCGACAACCGGCAGGTCGGCGACCGCGATCAGCTCACGCAGCGCCGCGCATGCCGCGGGTTCGCCGGCCCGGACGCCGACGAACAGCGCCGGGCGCTTAGCCGCCCGAATCAGGTTGACGGCCTGCGTAATTGGATCCGCCGGTGCCGGACCCAACGTCGGCACCGGTGTCGGCTCGACGATTGCCGCTGATGTGGTGGCGGCCAACACGTCAGCGGGTAGCACCACTGCCGCCGCGCCGTGCGGCTGGGTGAGTGCGATGCGGATGGCGTTGGCGACCGCCTCAGGGACGTTATCGGGATCGTTGACCTCGCCGGTGTACTTCGTGAACGGCTTCAGCGCCGCAACGGCATCCATTGACTGATGGGTGCGCTTGAGCCGATCGGCCCGCTGCACGGCACCGCAGATCGCCACCATCGGGTCCTGCTCGGTGGTGGCGGTGATCAGTCCGGTGGCCAGGTTCGTGGTGCCGGGTCCCGACGTCACCAATACGACGCCCGGTGTTCCGGTGAGCCGGCCGACCGCGGCGGCCATGAACGCAGCGTTCTGCTCATGACGGCAGACAACCAGTTGGGGGCCGCCGTCAGCCAGCGCGTCGTAGACGGCGTCGATCTTGGCGCCCGGTACGCCGAAGATGAATCGGACGCCGTAGGCGGCGAGGGTTTCGATCACGCGCTGAGCGGATCGCACGTCGTTGCTCAGCTCATTCCCCTTCGGTTTGCCGGATCTGGGAGTCCATGTCGGTCTTGTTCAGTTCGGCGGCAAGGAATTCCGGCGTGCGTGGCAGGCTCAGATGCAGATCAGACCGAACACTGATGTCCACCCGGCCACGCGTCAACAGGTAGTCCAACGCGTGTCCGCCATGGCGCCGCTCGGCGTCGACGAAGTGGGAGTGGTAACCGGCCACTGAGACGCCCTGCTCGTAGTCCGGCATCCGAAATCCCGCCAGGGTGCCGGTGACGTTGCTGAAGGTCACCTCTTCCTGATCTTGGGTGGCCTCGGTGAACGGCGGGTAGGGGCGGTGCTGCTTGGTGACCGTGCGAGTGCGAATCACGCTGAAATCGCCGGTAACCCGGACAGCGACGATCAGATTCGCACTCGGCAATGAGTCGTCGATGCGCGCTTTGAGCCCGGCACGGTCGACGGGCTCGGTCACCTCGAACGAGCGGTCGGCGTCAAACCAGGTGACGACGGCGAACGGGGTGCGCTGATCAGCGTCGGCGACATGTGCGCTGCCGTCGCCACGCAGTTGGTAGCAGACGCCGTCGAGCACCAGCATCTCGCCGTCCAGCCCGTTGAAGGTGCCCAGGCCAAAGTTCCCATGCTGCAACAGCTCCCGGATCGTCACGTCGCCGTCGTACACGCCGTCGAGCAGAGCGCCCATCGTCGAGGTCTGGTAGACCTCGCTGCCGTGGCGATGCGCGAGCATCGCATGCAACCAACCGCGCAGACGGCTCGTGGCCGACTCGGCCGGATCAGACACCATCTGTGAATCTCCATCGTCGCGACGCGCTAGGGATTGTTCCGCTCATTCGCCGCATGGTCAACGCGACCGCCGGGCATTCGAACGGTTGCGCACTGGACATCGTGGCGTAATTTTCTTCCAGGTGAGTACGGGCTTCTTCCAGGTGAGTACGGGGAGGTATCGGATGAGCAGTATGGGACTGGACCGACGGTCGCTTCTGGCCGCGGGGCCGCTGTTGCTGGCAGCGATCGCCGCTGGTGACAAGTCGGGCTACCTCGGCGAAACCAAGTTGGCACCGCCGCCAGAAGCCGGCCCGGATCCCAGTGAAACGTTCATCCAAAACTACCCGGACATCGTTTTTGAGCCGTGGGGCAACTTGCCGCCGCATAGCGGCGAAATGGCCATGCTGTACGGCGATTTCAACACTCCGGGTCCATACCTGGTGATGATGAAATGGAATCCGGGATGGTTCAGCGCACCACATACCTATGCGACCGACCGGATTCAGGTGGTGGTTAGTGGCACATGGTTTGTCAACAGCGGTAAGGATTTCCAACCGCAAGATGCAGTACCTGTCGGGCCGGGTGGCTATGTGAAGCGCGCCGCGCGCACCCCGCACTACGACGGCGTGCCAGCCGACCGGTCCGACCCTGCCGTCATCGCCGTCTTCGGCCTCGGCCCAGTCGACGTGCAGCTGGCCGACCCGAGCCAGCCATCATGGCGTCAGGTGTGACGCAGTCAACGGGAAACGGGCTATTCGACCGCGAGCCCAAGCGACCGAAGCGTGCCTGCGAGGTGGGTCTGCACGGCCTCCAGGGTCCGCGGAAGATCGCCGTCGCGCAGCGCCTCGGCAATCCCATGATGCTCGTCAAGGATCGTCGCCATCCGCTCGCGGTCATGGATCAACGATTCCCCGGTCATCCGCATCTGACGATCACGCAGTGATGAGTAGAAGCCGCACAGTATGACGTTTCCCGCGTCCTCCAAAGTGACGTCGTGATAGGCGCGGTCGGCCTCTACGAAGGCTCGCCAGTTTGATGCGGCCGCGGCCTCACGCTGTCGTTGCAGCGCCGCGGACAGCCGCTCGAACACCGCCGCGCGTGCCGCCGGCTCGCGCGCGACCACTTTGGTGGCCGCGAACTGTTCCAGAAGCAGCCTCGCCTCGATGACTGCGCGCGCTTCATCCGAGGACACCTGCACAACAAGCGCACCGCGCTGTGGGTACAACCGCAGCAGCCCCTCGGCCTCCAGTCGCAGGAAGGCCTCACGCACCGGAGTACGCGACATTCCGAGAGCGGTGGCGACCTCACCCTCACTGATCAATTCCCCACCGGGAAACGCCCCGGTGAGCACCTGGGTTTTGACGTAGTCCAGCGCGCGGTCCTTGGCCGCGGGCCGGCCACTCCCAGTCGCCTTCGGTACCACACCACACCCCTTGCAGCTAAGCGGTATCCCACTTGTATCCCTGCTGTATTCGCATGTTACCGCTGTTCAGGCAATGTGACGAGGATTTGACAATCCGAGAGGGTTGCAACTGAGATACAAGATAGATACTATTTGGGTACAAGCACCCGACGGAGGAGGCAGGCCATGACGATCACGGAGCCGCAGCAGTCAGTTGCCGAATCGATGGACTTGGATCCGACGATGACGGCCCCGATGACCAACGTCGCCGAGTATGGGTTCGAGGGGCGTTTCGAAGAGTGGGCCGACGACGCACGCTATTTCGAGTACTCCAAGGCCGCCAACCCGATTGGCTCGGGGCACGTCCCGCAGGTGCCGATCGTTGGGTTCGGCCCCGAGCTCTACCTGGACGAACCGACGGGGGTGGTGCCGCTGGATCTGTCCAAAGAGCTGGGGATCGTCGATGGTGCGGCGACCAGCCCCGCGCTCTTGGCCAACTTCTTGCGCATCCGTGCCGGCGAGCAGATCGATACCAGCCCGAACGCGACCAGCCAGCTGTACTACGTGCTGCACGGGCGGGGCTTTGCGGCTGTCAACGGCCACCTGGTCGGGTGGGAGAACGGCGACTTTTTGACCCTGCCCGCCGGATCGCACGCGGTGTTTTACGCCGACGCCGACGCGGCGATGTACTGGGTGCACGACGAACCGCTGCTGCGCTACCTGGGTGCTGACGCAACCCGCCCCAGATTCCGGCCCACCAAATTCCGCGGCGCCGATGCCGCAGCCAAGCTCCAAGACATCGCCTCCCGTCCCGGTGCCAATGAGAAGAGCCGGGTCAGTGTTCTGCTGGCCAATGCCAACCAGGAACAGTCCCTGACCATCACCCACGTGCTGTGGGCCATGTTCGGGGTGCTGCCGGCCGGCCAGGAACAGCGCCCCCATCGGCACCAGTCGGTTGCCCTGGACCTGATCCTCGATGCGCCGGCGAATGGCTGCTACACCCTGCTGGGCACCCGGCTCGACGCGCGCGGGGACATCGCCGACCCGATCCGGGTGGATTGGCAGGCCGGCGGCGCCTTCATCACCCCGCCGGGCATGTGGCACGCCCATTACAACGAGACCGACGTGCCCGCCCACCTGATACCCGTGCAGGACGCCGGGCTGCAGACCCACCTGCGCAGTCTCGACATCAAGTTCACCCAGCGCCGCGATGCGGTCGCCGGCTGACCCCTAGCCAAAGCAGCGACAGTGATGATCTACTGGGCTGCAATGGCTTTGGGCCTCTATCCCATCAAATTGAGTCCAACGATGGCCTCAACATAAAGGAGAATGTCATGGCCAAGGTACTGCTTGTTCTCTATCCGGACCCGGTCACCGGCTATCCCCCGGTCTATGCGCGCGACAGCATCCCGGTGTTGCACGGCTACCCCGGCGGTCAGACGTTGCCGACCCCGTCGGCAATCGATTTCACGCCCGGTCAGCTGCTGGGCTGCGTGTCCGGTGAGCTCGGCCTGCGTAAGTTCCTCGAAGACGCCGGCCATCAACTCGTGGTGACATCGGACAAGGAAGGCCCGGATTCGGAGTTCGAACGCGAACTTCCCGACGCCGATGTCGTTATTTCTCAGCCATTTTGGCCGGCATACCTGACCGCCGAGCGAATCGCTAAAGCGAAGAACCTCAAGCTGGCCCTCACCGCCGGGATCGGTTCGGACCATGTTGATCTCGACGCCGCGATCGCCCGCGGGCTCACGGTCGCCGAGGTCACCTTCTGTAACAGCATCAGCGTCGCCGAGCACGCCGTCATGCAGATCCTCGCGCTGGTCCGCAATTTCGTTCCGTCCCACCAGTGGGTGACGGACGGTGGCTGGAACATCGCCGACTGCGTCGAACGCGCCTACGACGTCGAGGGCATGGACGTCGGCGTGATCGCCGCGGGCCGCATCGGCGCCGCCGTGTTGCGCCGGATGGCTCCGTTCGACGTCAACCTGCACTACACCGACACTCGCCGACTGCCAGACGAGGTCGAAAAGGAACTGAACGTCACCTATCACCCCGACGCCGCGTCGTTGGCGCGCTCGGTCGACGTGCTATCGATCCATGCGCCGTTGCACCCGCAGACCTATCACCTGTTCGACGAGAAGCTGATCGCCTCGATGCGGCGCGGCTCCTACATCGTCAACACGGCCCGCGCCGAGATCTGCGTGCGCGACGCGGTGGTGGCAGCGCTGAAGAGCGGTCAACTGGCCGGCTACGCCGGCGACGTGTGGTATCCGCAGCCGCCACCGGCCGACCACCCGTGGCGCAGCATGCCGAACGAGGCAATGACGCCACACGTCTCGGGCACCACGCTGTCGGCCCAGGCCCGTTACGCCGCGGGGGCGCGGGAGATTCTCGAGGACTTCTTCGCCGACAAGCCAATTCGCGACGAATACCTGATCGTGTCCGGCGGCGGGTTGGCCGGCACCGGCAAGGCGTCCTACACCGCGGGCAGTGGCGCGAGCCCCGGCAGCAGCGGCAGGTAGCTAGCTGATCAGGTATTCGACGCGTTGGTTGCCGTCCCAGCGGCGCAATCCGGCGAACCTGCCGTAGATCTGTGACGGTCGACCGGCCAGCCGAAGGATCGGTCCGAGTTGGGCACCCTCGACTCGACGGGCCAGCGTGACGTGCGCCGTCCATTGACCGGGCAGGCTGTGCGGCAACGGTTCCGGCAGGAGATGCGGCCCGCAGACTCGGTGCACCTCGGCGTGCAAGGCGAGCAGGTCGACAGACGGCACGACGAGTCGGGCCAGGATCGCATTCGATTGGCCGAACAGCAGCGGCGCCCCGATTGTGCAGCCCAGCGGTAGGCGCTGCGCGACCGGCCGCAGCAGTGCGTCGACGTCGGGCTCGATCCGCTCGGCCACCGCCAATGTCACGTGCGGGCGGCCCGCTGGAGTCCTGCTCGGCAAGTCGGCAGCCGACAGGTCGTCCCAGATGCGGCGCAATGCTGCTTCGGTCTCGTCATCGAACAGCAGCTCGAGCGAATGAACCATCAGCTGACCAGACTGGCTACCCAGGCCCGGTCAAATGCGTGCGCGCTCATCGCCACGAACTCGCCCGATTTCATCGATCCGGCACCGGCGGGCAACGCCGCGCGCAGCGGCGCCAGACGCACCAGCGCGGACCGGTTGGAGGTCTCCACCACCCCGGGCTGCAGCGGCCAGTCGCCGATCACCAATCCTGCACAGGAAATTCCCTGTGCGGCAAGTGATTCCACGGTCAACGCGGTGTGGTTGAGGGTGCCGAGCTCAGCGGTGGCCACGACCAGCGCGGCGGCTCCCAGGTCGGCCGCGACGTCCCGCAATGTCAGGCCCGCCTCGCCGATTTCGACTAGCAGGCCGCCGGCTCCTTCGACCAGGGTCAGCTGCCCTGGACGGTCCACTGCGCGAATGAGTTTGAGCATGTTGCGCCGCGTCGGCAGTGGCTTTCCGGCCTGCTCGGCGGCGGCCAGCGGCGCGAGCGGCTGTGGGTAACGCGCCAGCCCGACCACCTTGGCCAGGCCGGTCAGTCGGGTGACCTCGGCAAGGTCGTCGTCGCCGGTATCGGTGCCCGTCTGCACCGGCTTGCAGACCGCGACGTCAACGCCGGCCTGGCGGGCGGCCGCTGCCAAGGCCGCGGTCGTGATGGTCTTGCCGACCCCCGTCCCGGTTCCGGTGATGACGAGAACCGTCAACGGCGTGCCGCGGCGAGCACGTCGGTCAGCACCGCCCGGGCCAACTCGAGATCGTCGTCGTCCAGCGACGCACGCGCGGTCAGCCGCAGCCGCGACGTGCCGGCCGGCACGGTCGGTGGACGGAAGCAGCCCACCCGCACACCGGCGTCCAGGCAGGCCGTCGCGGCAGCCAGCGCCGTCTCCGGCGCGCCGAGGATCACCGACACCACCGCGGACTGCGGGACGTCGGCGACCCCACAGATCCGCGCCAGCGTGCCCGCATGCCGTAGCACCGCGTCGGGCCGCCAGGGCTCCGCGCCCAAGACCCGCAGCGCCGCCAGCGCGGCGCCCACTGCAGCCGGCGCCAGGCCGGTGTCGAAGATGAACGGCCGGGCCGCGTCGATGAGGTGATCGCGCACGGCCACCGACCCCAGCACCGCCCCGCCCTGGCTGCCCAACGCCTTGGACAGCGTCGTGGTCATCACCACGTCGGGCGCACCCGCCAAGCCCAGCTCATGCAGCAAGCCGCGTCCGCCGATACCACGCACACCCAGCCCGTGGGCCTCGTCGACAATCAGCAGCGCCCGGTGTCGGCGGCACACCTCGTGCAGCTGCCGCACCGGAGCCAGGGCCCCGTCGGTGGAGAACACCGACTCGGTGATGACGACGGCGCGCTGCTCGTCCCGTGCGGCCAGCGCCGCGTCCACGGCGTCGATGTCGCGGTGCGGCGTGACCACCACCCGGGCTCGTGAAAGCCGGCACGCGTCGACCAGCGAGGCATGCGAAAGGGCATCCGACACCAGCAGCGAGCCCGGACCGGAGAGCCCGACCACTGCGCCCTGGTTGGCGGTGTACCCGGAGGAGAACACCAAACCCGCTGCCGCGCCGACGAATTCGGCCAGTCGGGACTCCAGCTCCTCGTGCAGCAAAGTGTTGCCGGTGACCAGCCGCGAGCCGGTCGCGCCCGCACCCCAGGTGCGTAGCGCGTCGACGCCGCCTTCGATCACTTGGGCGTGCTGCGACAGGCCGAGGTAGTCGTTAGACGCCAGGTCGAGCTCGGTGGCCACCGCGGGTCGGGGCCGCAAACCGCGTCGCAGCCCGGCTTCCCGGCGCGCCTCGGCATGCGCCTCCAGCCAGGCCAACGGCGACGTGTCGATCTGTGTCATCGCGCTAAATCCTACGAGAACCGTTCAGACGAGCCACCTCCACCATCGTGGAGGTGACCTGCGCGATCTCGCCGGGCGTGCAGATGAACGGCGGCATCGCGTACACCAGGTTGCGGAATGGCCGCAGCCAGACGCCGCGATCCAGCGCCGCGGGTGTAGCGATAGCCAGATCGACCGGGCGGTCGCATTCGATGACGCCGATCGCGCCGCACACCCGGACATCGGCCACCCCCGGCAATGTCCGGGCCGGCTCGAGCCCGGCCGTCAGCCCGGCACCGATCTCGGCGACCACCGAACGCCAGTCCTGGCTCAGCAGCAGCTCTACGGCGGCCACCGAAACCGCGCACGCCAGCGGGTTGGCCATGAACGTCGGCCCGTGCATCAGGGCCCCGGCCTCACCGGAGCTGATCGTGTGCGCGACCTCGGTAGTACACAGCGTCGCGGCCAGGCTCACGTAGCCGCCGGTCAGCGCCTTGCCAACGCACATGATGTCGGGGCTCACGCCGGCATGGTCGGCGGCGAACAATTCGCCGGTACGGCCGAATCCGGTGGCGATCTCGTCGAAGACCAGCAGCACGTCGTGCCGTCGGCAGATGTCCCGCAGATCGGTCAGATAGCGCGGATCGTGGAACCGCATCCCACCGGCGCCCTGGACCACCGGCTCGACGACCACGGCGGCCAGTTCGGCGGCGTGCCCGGCCAGCTGCGTCTCAAATGCCGCGCTGTAAGCGGGGTCGTAGTCGCGGGGCACCTGGGGAGCGAACACCTGGTCAGCCAGGACCTCGGTCCACAGTGAGTGCATGCCGCCCTCGGGGTCGCAGATGCTCATCGGTGTGAAGGTGTCGCCGTGGTATCCCCCGCGCCAGGTCATCAGCCGACGCTTGCCGGGCAGGCCACGGCCGCGCCAGTACTGCAGCGCCATCTTCACCGCGACCTCGACTGATACCGATCCAGAGTCGCTGAAAAACACGGTTTCCAGGCCGTCCGGGGTGATCTCGACGAGAAGCTGCGCTAATCGGGCGGCGGGCTCGTGGGTGAGACCGCCGAACATGACGTGGTTCATCGTGGCCAGTTGGCTGGTCATTGCCGCGTCCAGCACCGGGTGGCCGTGACCGTGGATGGCCGTCCACCAGGAGCTCATCGCGTCGAGCGCCTGGATCGGTTTGCCGTCGCGGACCAGTGTCAGCCAGGCGCCGCGGGCCCCAACCGCCACCACCGGCGGCACCGCCTCGGCACCGATCGTGCTGTAGGGATGCCACAGGTGGGCCGCATCGATCGCGCTGATCTGCTCAGGCGTGAGCCCGGGAGTCGCGGCCATAACGAACGAGGGTAAAGCAGGCGCTCGGTGGCCGACGCGCTCAACCTTCGCTCGCAGAAAAGCCGGACATCCG
>NZ_DATNJW010000027.1:0-6984 GCF_035603715.1 Mycobacterium sp.
GTCCGGCGGTTCACGCTGCGGCGCAGCGCGCTGCTCTTCGGCAAGATGCTGCCGGTCGGGATCGGCGCCGTTATCGGCGCCGTCGGCAACCGACTGGCGGGCAAGAAGATCGTGCGTAACGCCCGCAACGCGTTCGGTGAGCCGCCGGCGCGGTGGCCGGTCAACCTGCTCCTACTGCCGACGGTTTCCGACGCCGGTTGAGTGCGAGAAGCCGGTCAGAACTCACATGGCGGATCGCTGTCGAAGGGTTAGCCTTTATGGGGCGGCCTGTCGGAGCCGCCGCAGGTGAGACGTGGCAAGCGCGGCATTGCGCTTCCGGACGAAGGAATCGAGGCGAGCAGCTGCTGTGAGCAGTACGAGTTCACCATTCGGGCAGAACGAATGGCTGGTCGAGGAGATGTACCGCAAGTTTCGCGAAGACCCCTCCTCGGTCGACGCGAGCTGGCATGAGTTCTTGGTCGACTACAACCCTCCCGAGCCGATGGGCGACGCTCCGGTAGCCGTGAAGCCGGCCACATCTGCACCGACTCCTCCGCCGGCTTCCCCGGCGCCGACCGCACCTCCGCAGCCTGCGCCACCCGCTTCCCCTGCCGCATCCGGCAATGGTGCGCCAAGCGCACCGGCACCGGCACCGGCGCCCGCCGCCAAGCCGGCCGGCCCGCCTCCCGGCGACGGCGACGAGGTCCAAGTGTTGCGGGGTGCGGCCGCCGCAGTCGTGAAGAACATGTCGATGTCGCTGGAACTTCCGACCGCGACCAGCGTGCGTGCGATCCCCGCCAAGCTGATGATCGACAACCGCGTGGTGATCAACAATCAGCTCAAACGCACTCGCGGCGGCAAGGTTTCGTTCACCCACATCTTGGGCTACGCGCTGGTGCAGGCACTCAAGGCCTTCCCGAACATGAACCGGCACTACGCCGAGGTCGACGGGAAGCCCACCTCGGTCACGCCCGCTCACATCAACCTCGGTCTGGCCATCGACTTGCAGGGCAAGGACGGCAAGCGGACATTGGTCGTCGCGGCGATCAAGCGTTGCGAAACCATGAGTTTCGGGCAGTTCGTGACGGCCTACGAGGACATCGTCCGGCGAGCCCGCGACGGCAAGCTCGCCGCCGAAGACTTTGCCGGCGTGACGATTTCGCTGACCAACCCCGGCACCATCGGCACCGTCCACTCGGTGCCGCGGCTGATGGCGGGTCAGGGAACGATCGTCGGCGTCGGCGCGATGGAGTACCCGGCCGAATTCCAGGGCGCCAGCCCGGAACGCATCGCCGAACTCGGTATCGGCAAGCTGATCACCCTGACCTCGACCTACGACCACCGCATCATCCAGGGCGCGGAATCGGGTGACTTCCTGCGCACCATTCACGAACTCATCCTCGCGGATGATTTCTGGGACGACCTGTTCCGGGAAATGGGTGTGCCCTACTTGCCGATCCGGTGGAGCACCGACAACCCCGACTCGATCGTCGACAAGAACGCCCGCGTGATGGAATTGATCGCGGCGTACCGCAACCGCGGTCATCTGATGGCCGACATCGATCCGCTTCGGTTGGACAAACTCAGGTTCCGGAGCCACCCCGACCTCGAAGTGATCACTCACGGCCTGACGTTGTGGGATCTCGACCGGGTGTTCAAGGTCAACGGCTTCGCCGGTTCTGAGTACAAGAAGCTACGCGACATCCTGGGTCTGTTGCGCGACGCCTATTGTCGTCACATCGGCGTCGAGTACACCCATATCCTCGATCCCGAGCAGCTGGCCTGGCTGGAAGAGCGCGTCGAGACCAAGCATGTCAAACCTACTGTGGCGCAGCAGAAATACATTCTGAGCAAGCTCAACGCCGCCGAGGCGTTCGAGACCTTCCTGCAGACGAAGTACGTCGGGCAGAAGCGGTTCTCGCTGGAGGGCGCCGAGAGCACCATCCCACTGATGGACGCAGCGATCGATCAGTGCGCCGAGCACGGGCTCGACGAAGTGGTCATCGGCATGCCGCACCGCGGCCGGCTCAACGTGCTGGCCAACATCGTCGGCAAGCCGTATTCCCAGATCTTCAGCGAGTTCGAAGGCAACCTGAACCCGGCCCAGGCGCACGGTTCCGGTGACGTGAAATACCACCTCGGCGCCACCGGCGTGTACCTACAGATGTTCGGCGACAACGACATTCAAGTGTCGCTGACCGCGAACCCGTCGCACCTGGAGGCCGTGGACCCGGTGCTGGAGGGTTTGGTGCGGGCCAAGCAGGACCTGCTGGACAAGGGCGAGGGCGAACGCGGTAACTCCGTGGTGCCGATGATGCTGCACGGCGACGCCGCCTTCGCGGGTCAGGGTGTGGTCGCCGAGACGCTGAACCTGGCCAAGCTGCCCGGCTACCGCGTCAGCGGAACGATCCACATCATCGTCAACAACCAGATCGGCTTCACCACCGCGCCCGAGTATTCGCGATCCAGCGAGTACTGCACCGATGTCGCGAAAATGATTGGCGCACCGATCTTTCACGTCAACGGCGACGACCCGGAAGCCTGTGTGTGGGTGGCCAAGCTGGCGGTCGACTTCCGGCAGAAGTTCAAAAAAGACGTCATCATCGACATGCTGTGCTACCGGCGCCGCGGGCACAACGAGGGCGACGACCCGTCGATGACGAACCCGTACATGTACGACGTGGTCGACGTCAAGCGTGGCGTCCGCAAGACCTACACCGAAGCGCTGATCGGCCGCGGCGACATCTCGATGAAAGAGGCCGAGGACGCGCTGCGCGACTACCAGGGCCAACTGGAGCGGGTGTTCAACGACGTTCGCGAACTCGAGAAGCACGGTGTACAGGCGAGCATGTCGGTGGAGTCCAACCAGATGCTCGCCGCCGGTCTGGACACCGCGGTGGATAAGGCATTGCTGGCCCGTATCGGTGACGCATTCCTCGCTCTGCCAGAAGGATTCGCCGCCCACCCGCGGGTTATTCCGGTGCTGGAGAAGCGCCGCGAGATGGCCTACGAAGGCAAGATCGACTGGGCCTTCGGCGAGTTGCTGGCACTGGGTTCGCTTGTGGCCGAAGGCAAATTGATCCGGCTATCCGGGCAGGACACCCGGCGTGGCACCTTCTCGCAACGGCACTCAGTGATCATCGATCGCCAAACCGGCGAAGAATTCACCCCGTTGCAGTTGCTGACCGTCGATAAGGACGGCAACCCGACCGGCGGCAGGTTCATGGTCTTCGACTCGCCGCTGTCGGAGTACGCCGCCGTCGGCTTCGAATACGGCTACACCGTCGGCAACCCGGACGCACTCGTGTTGTGGGAGGGACAGTTCGGCGACTTCGTCAACGGAGCACAGTCGATCATCGACGAGTTCATCAGCTCCGGCGAGGCCAAGTGGGGCCAGCTGTCCAGCGTGGTCTTGCTGCTACCGCACGGGCATGAAGGGCAGGGCCCCGACCACACCTCCGGTCGCATCGAGCGTTTCCTGCAGTTGTGGGCGGAGGGTTCGATGACGATCGCGGTGCCGTCGACCCCGGCCAATTACTTCCACTTGCTGCGCCGCCACGCACTCGACGGGGTCCAGCGCCCGTTGATCGTCTTTACGCCAAAGTCGATGCTGCGCAACAAAGCTGCGGTCAGCGACATCAAAGAGTTCACCGAGACCAAGTTCCACTCGGTGCTCGAGGAGCCCACCTACGAGGAAGGCATCGGTGACCGCGGCAAGGCGACTCGGATGCTGCTGACCAGCGGCAAGATCTACTACGATCTGGCGGCTCGGAAGGCGAAAGACAACCGGGACGACATTGCGATCGTGCGCATCGAGCAGCTTGCGCCACTGCCCTGGCATCGGCTCAGCGACACGCTAGACCACTACCCGAATGTCAACGAGTACTTCTGGGTGCAAGAAGAACCGGCCAACCAGGGTGCGTGGCCCCGCTTCGGCTTGGAGCTGCCCGAGCTGTTCCCGGGCAAACTGACTGGCATCAAACGGATTTCGCGTCGCGCCATGTCGGCGCCATCGTCGGGTTCGTCGAAGGTGCACGCCGTCGAGCAGCAGGAGATCATCGACGAGGCCTTCCGCTGATCGGTTGAGCGCGAGCGGTTCTGCAAGTTTCATCGAGATCGACGGTGGCGAGAAGAACTGCGGGTAAGCAGCTCGCCAGCGTCGATCTCGATCCCTGAAGAGCATCGCAGGGGTAGTGGCGGGACACGTGCGACGCCGCGATCCGATGCCTTGATCAAGCGGCGCCGCGACGGCTGGTCGGAGCGTGAGTCCTAGCGGTGTAGGGCCCGCTCGTGCCTCGCCCCGTTGCCGATTGTCGACATGGGCGCAGTGACATCGGTTTCCACCGGTTGCTCGTGAGCGGCGTGGACCGTGCCGGACTGCGGCCTGATCCGCGGCGGCCGCGACGGGACGTTCATCGGCCACCAGAACCAGCGGCCCAGCATCGCCGCGATGGACGGCATCAGGAACGACCGCACCACCAGTGTGTCGAACAACAGGCCCAGACCGATGGTGGTGCCCACCTGACCAACAGCCCGGTTGTCGCTGACCATCATCGAGGCCATGGTGAAGGCGAACACCAGGCCCGCGGCCGTCACGACCCTGCCGGTACCACCCATCGCGCGGATGATGCCCGTCTTAATCCCGGCGCCGATCTCCTCCTTGAACCGCGCGACCAGTAACAGGTTGTAGTCGGAGCCCACCGCCAACAGGATGATGACGGACATCACCATCACCAGCCAGTGCAACTTGACTCCGATCAGGTATTGCCAGAGCAACACGGACATCCCGAATGAGGCAGCCAACGACAACGCCACCGTTCCCACGATCACCAACGCCGCCACCAGGCTTCGGGTGATGAGCAGCATGATGATGAAGATCATGCAGAGCGATGAGATACCCGCGATCATGAAGTCGTAGTTCGACGCTTCCCGCAAGTCCTTGAACGTCGCTGCGGTGCCGGCGATGTACACCTTGGCATCCTCCAGCGCGGTGCCCTTGAGCGACTCGTAGGCAGCCGTCCTGATGACGTCGATGCGCGACATGCCTTCGCCCGTCGCCGGATCCGCCTTGTGCGAGATGATGAAGCGAGCTGCCTTGCCGTCCGGCGACAGGAACAGCTTCTCGACCCGCTGGAAGTCCGGGTTGGAGAAGACCTCGTGCGGCAGGTAGAAGGATTCGTCGGTCTTTGCGGCGTCGAAGTCCTTGCCCATGGCCGTCGCGTCTGCGGTGAGTTCGTCGGCCTGGTCGAACATTCCCGACATCGTGCTGTGCATGGTCAGCACCATGGTCCGCAGGCTCCGCATGGTCTCGATCTGCGGCGGCAGCAGCGCGACGAGTTGGGGCACCACGGCGTCGACGGTATCCACGTCTTTGCTCAGCTCCCCTAGCTTTTCGCTGAGCTTGTCCACACCGTCGGTGGCGTTGTACGCCGACCGGATTCCCCAGCAGATCGGGATGTTGTAGCAGTGCGGATCCGCGTAGAAGTAGCTCCGCAGTGGCCGGAACGTGTCATCGAAATTGGCGATGTCGTCGCGCACCTCGTTGGTGATCGCCACCGTGTCTTTGGTGACGCCGGCGACGTGATGAGTCGTTCCGACCAGCTGGTTCATCAGAACGTTCACGCGCTCCAGCGATTTGATGGTTCCGCCGAGCTGGTCGGCCAGCTTGGACATGTCATCCAGCCGCCCCTTGGCGACCTGCAGGTTCTGCAGCTGCCCGGCATTCTGCATGCTGAGTAAGAACGGAATCGAGGTGTGCTCGAGCGGTGTGCCCTGCGGCCGCGTGATGCTTTGCACTCGAGCGATTCCCTCGACGCGGAAAATACTCTTGGCCAGTTTGTCCAAGACCAGGAAGTCCGCTGAATTGCGCATGTCATGATCGGACTCGATCATCAACATTTCCGGCATCATGCGCGCCTGCGAGAAATGCCGCTCCGCGGCGGCCATTCCGACGTTGCCGGGGGTGTCCTTGGGTATGTAGTCGCGGTCGACGTAGCTCACTTTGTAACTCGGCAGCGCGAGCAGGCCGACCATGGTGACCGCACACGTCGCGGCGAAAATCGGTGCCGGCCAACGGACGACGGCGGTGCCCACCCGTCGCCAACCGCGGACGCTGTGCAACCGCTTGGGCTCCAGCAGACCGAATCGGCTGCCGACCGCAATGACCGCCGGGATCAGGGTCAACGCGACGGCGACCGCGACCAGCATGCCCACCGCGCAGGGCGCGCCCAAGGTCTGGAAGACCGGTAGCCGGGCAAAGCTGAGGCAGTACGTCGCGCCCGCGATCGTCAGGCCGGACGCCAGAACCACATGGGCGACACCACGATAGGAGGTGAAGTACGCGGTCTTGCGATTCTCGCCGTTGTGGCGCGCCTCGTGATAGCGCCCGATGAAAAAGATTCCGTAGTCGGTGCCCGCCGCGATCGCGAGCGACACCAAGATATTGGTGGCAAAGGTCGACAGTTTGATGACATCGTGCAAAGCGAGGAAGGCAACAATTCCTCGGGCAGCGGCTAATTCGATGCCGACCATGGCCAGCAGCAGCGCCACCGTGACGAACGATCGGTAGACGAAGAGCAACATCACGAAGATCACCGCGACCGTTGTCACCAAGATCTTCACGACTGTCTTGTCGCCGCTGGTATTACCATCGGCCGCAATCGCGGCCGGACCGGTGACATAGGCCTTCACACCCTTCGGTGCGGGCGTGCTGTCCACGATTTTCCGGACTGCCGCGACGGAATTGTTGGACTTTGTCTCGCCTTGATTGCCAACAAGATTCAGCTGAACGTAAGCGGCCTTGCCGTCGGCACTCTGCGCACCCGCCGAGGTCAGCGGATCTCCCCAGAAGTCCTGTATGTGCTGCACATGCTTCGGGTCGGACTTCAGCCGGCCGATGAGCGCTCCGTAATACCGATGAGCGTCCGAACCAAGAGGTTGGTCACTTTCGAGGACGATCATCGCCATCGCGTCGGAATCCGACTCTTTGAATACCTTTCCGATGCG
>NZ_DATNJW010000028.1:0-9401 GCF_035603715.1 Mycobacterium sp.
ACGCAGCCGGATCGGGGTGACGGCCTCGCCGAGTGCGTGCCACATCGCGATCCGGCCTTGCATCGCGGCGACCGAGGCCAGCGGCAGCAGCCCGGTGCAGTCGCCCGCGGCGTAGGTGTTGGACACCGACGTCCGGGAGACCCGGTCGACGGTCAGATAGTTGCCGGGTCCGAGTTCGATGCCCACCCGGTCCAGGCCGAGATTGCGGGTGTTGGGTACCGAGCCGATCGTCATCAGCGCGTGGCTGCCCTCGACTGTCCGGCCGTCGGCCAAGGTCACCAGCACGCCGGAGTCGGTACGGGTGACCGAGTCGGCGCGGGCATTCTTGACCAGCTGCACTCCGCGCTCGGCGAAGATCCGCTCCAGCACAGCGGCCGCGTCGGCGTCCTCGTAGGGCAGGATCTGGTCGCGGCTGGCGACCACCGTGACGTCGACGCCCAATTCGGTATAGGCGTGCACGAATTCGGCGCCGGTGACACCCGAGCCGACCACGATCAGATGCTCGGGCAGTGCCTGCAGGTCGTAGAGCTGACGCCAGTTCAGGATGCGCTCGCCGTCGGTCCGCGCGGTCGGCAGCTCGCGGGGGCTGGCACCGGTCGCGATCAGCACCGCGTCGGCGTCGTGGGTGCTCGTGCTGCCGTCCGGCGCGGTGGCCTGGATGCAGTGCGATGCCAGTCCCGGCGTCGCGTCGATCAGCTCGCCGCGGCCGGCGATCACCCGGACGCCCGCGTTCTGCAGCTGGGCGTTGATGTCGGCGGACTGGGCGGTGGCCAAGGTCTTGACCCGCTCGTGGATTTCGGGCAGCGAGATCTTGGCGTCGTCGATGTCGAGGTCGAAGCCCAGTTGCGGAGCGCGGCGCAATTCGGTCCGCACCCCGGTGGAGGCGATGAAGGTTTTCGACGGCACACAGTCGAAGAGCACCGCCGCCCCGCCGATGCCGTCCGAGTCGATGACGGTGACGTGCGCGTCGCGAGCCGCTGCGACGAGGGCCGCCTCGTAACCGGCCGGTCCTCCCCCGATGATCACAATGCGGGTCGCCACAGACCTAACCTAGCCAACCCGTCGGATGACCGCCGCTTCAGCGGTAGCCGTTTAAGCTTTGTCCGTGCCGCTCTACGCCGCCTACGGCTCGAACATGCATCCCGAGCAGATGCAGCAGCGTGCACCCCACTCGCCGATGGCCGGAACCGGCTGGTTGCACGGGTGGCGGCTGACCTTCGGCGGCGAAGACATCGGCTGGGATGGCGCGCTGGCGACCGTGGTGGAGGATCCGACCTCGAAGGTGTTCGTCGTGCTCTACGACATGACGCCGGCCGACGAGAAAACCCTCGATCGGTGGGAGGGTTCCGAGCTCGGCATCCACAAGAAGATCCGGTGCCGAGTGGAACGCGTGTCGTCGGACACCACGACCGATCCGGTTCTGGCGTGGCTGTATGTGGTGGACGCCTGGGAAGGCGGTCTGCCGTCGGCGCGCTATATCGGCGTCATGGCCGACGCCGCTGAAATCGCCGGCGCCCCAGAGGAATACGTGCACAAGATCCGGACTTGCCCGGCGCGCAATGTCGGACCCGGTCACGGCGAATAACGCCGCACCTAACCGATCGCTGCGGACTGCTCGACGATGTTGACCATCAACCGCACCCCGATCGCCAGGGCCCGCTCGTCGAGGTCGAACGTCGGCTGATGCAGGTCCAACTGCGGACCGCGGCCTGACCACACCCCGAGCCGGGCCATCGCGCCGGGAACTTCCTCCAGGTACCACGAGAAATCCTCACCGCCACCGGATTGTTTGGTGTCGGCCAGCACATCCGGACCGATCGCCTCGATCGCGTGGGTGAGGATGCGCGTCGAGACCACTTCGTTGACCACCGGCGGCACGCCGCGGTTGTACTGAACGGTGTGGTCGATGTGCAGCGGCGACAGCAGTGCCGCGACCGCTTCCCGGACGATGTCTTCGAGGCCCAGCCAGGTTTCGCGGCTCGCGGTGCGGATGGTGCCCGCCAGCGTGCCGCTTTGTGGGATCGCGTTGGCGGCCACGCCCCCATTGACCGCACCCCACACCATCACGGTGCTGTTGCGTGGGTCGATACGGCGCGACAAGATGCCCGGCACGCCGGTGATCAGGGTGCCCAGCCCGTAGACCAGGTCGCCGGTCAAATGTGGGCGTGAGGTGTGTCCGCCCGGCGACGTCAGAGCGATCTCGATCATGTCGGCCGCCGACGTGATCGGCCCCACCTTCACCGCGATTTTGCCGACCGCCAGCCGGGGATCGCAGTGCAGGGCGAAGATTCGGCTGACTCCGGAGATCGCCCCCGCCGCGATCGTGTCGATCGCTCCCCCAGGCATCAGCTCCTCGGCCGGCTGGAAAATCAGCCGCAACCCAACCGGCAGCTCCGGCGCCCCGGCCAGCGCGAGTGCGGTGCCCAACAGGATCGCGGTGTGCCCGTCGTGCCCGCAGGCATGCGCGGCGTTGGGCATCGTCGAGGCGTATTCGGCCCCGGTCCGCTCGGCCATCGGCAGCGCATCCATGTCCGCCCGCAACGCGATTCGCGGTTCGCGTTCAGGTCCGAAGTCGCAGGTCAGCCCAGTTCCGCCGGGTAACACCTTCGGGTTGAGCCCGGCCTCGACCAACCGCTCGGCGACGAACTGCGTAGTTGCGTACTCCTGACGCCCCAGCTCCGGATAGCGATGGATGTGCCGCCGCCAGCCGATCAGATCGTCGTTGTGCGCGGCCAGCCAGGCATTCGCGACGTCGGAGAGGCTCATGACGCCGCCCGCTGAGCACGTGCCGCCAGCACGCGGTCCCGTTCTCCGGGCGACTCGGCAAGTCGAATAACCGTGCGTGCCAACATGATTGCGCCGTCGATGACTGCCTTATCGGCGCTGGGACCCGCGGCTGCCGCGGTGAAGTCGGGCTGATGCAACGACGCGCCGCCGGCGTCGACGGCAACCATCGGATGGATGCCGGGCAGTAGCTGGGTGACGTTGCCCATGTCGGTACTGCCCAGTGGCAGCGCCGCCTCGAGCGCGTGTTCGATGGGCGATCGACCGAGCCGCGTCATCTCGGCGCGCACGGTTTCAGCCAGCCATGGATCGGGTTTGAGCGCGTCGTACATCGGCTCGGTCTGCTCGACGCTGTAGTCGCAACCGGTGGCGACCGCGCCGGCCAGGAAGCAGTCGCCCACCTTGGCTTCCAGATCGGCCAGTGACGACGCGTCGGTGGCACGCATCGTGTACTGCAATTCGGTGTGCGCGGGAATGACGTTGGCGACTTGACCGCCGTCGGCGACGATGCCGTGCACCTGCTGCCCCGGTGCCAGCTGCTGGCGCAGCAGCCCGATCGCCACCTGCGCCACGGTCGCCGCGTCGGCGGCGTTGATCCCCAGGAACGGCGCAGCTGACGCGTGTGCTTCCTTGCCGCGGTAGGTCACCCGGACCGCGGACAGGGTGAGCGACCGGGCGGCCGCGATGTCGACCGGACCGGGATGCATCATCACCGCCAGCGCAAGGTCGTCGAAGACTCCGGCGTTGAGCAGCAAGACTTTTCCGCCGCCGAACTCCTCGGCCGGCGTGCCCAGCAGCGAGACCGTCAAACCCAACTCGTCGGCGACGTCGGCCAGCGCCAGCGCGGCGCCGACGGCCGCTGCGGCAATGATGTTGTGGCCGCAGGCATGACCGATCCCGGGCAGTGCGTCATACTCGGCGCAGATCCCGACAGTCAGCGGACCACTGCCGAAGTCGGCGCGAAACGCGGTGTCCAAACCGCCCGCGGCCGCGGTGATCTCAAAACCCCGCTCGGCCACCAGCGATTGCGCCTTGGCGCAACTGCGATGCTCGGCGAAGGCCAACTCCGGCTCAGCATGAATCGCATGCGACAACTCGACGAGGTCGGTGCTGCGACGCCGCACCGTGTCGTCGACGCGATCCAGCGTCGGGGTTGAAGCCATCGTCGCAGTATCTCACCCGCTGATCACCGGCGTTGTACCCGCAGGCGGGGCGCCGCGACCGTCTCAGATGTCGCGCGGCGCCCGGATGTACGCCTCGGCGCGAAGCCATGCCTGCGCCGGGACAAATCGCTCGTCATCCCAGCTGGTGGATCGCACTCGGATGCGTCCCCGCCAGTTGTTCATGATCGTGACGTGAACGGGCCAGCGGATGAAACGACGTAAATCCGCGTGACTTTCCCACACGGAGAGCGATCCGCCGCGCCACTCAATCTGCTTGCCCCACAGCCAAAGCCCGACCGCGCCGCGCATGATCGGCCAGCTTTCCGCCAGCTTCACGCCCAATGCGGCGATCTGTTGCCATTCCTCTTCCGAATCTGAATGAAAGTCGGTGAAACTCACCACGACCGGGGACGGGCCGCCGTCAGACGGCCCGGGCAGCCAGTCCGTAGTGAGGATGCCGCTCCCCGGCGTGATCGGCGGCTGAGGAGTCCAGGCGCCGGCGGATGTTGTCGTCATGGCTTCCGTCCCCGTCATGCCACGACGGTCGGCTGCCACTGCGGCGAGCGTCCGAGATAAGTGAGTATGCGGTCGAAGTCGTCGGCCGGATCCGCCGACGGGATCGCCGGGCCGAACGGTGCATTCTCAATCGTGCGGAAGTCTCCGTCGGGCACCACGAGCGCCAGCGGCAACGCGGCCGCCACGATGTCGGCCGGAAGCTGGTAGGAGTGCCCCAGTGTGCGAGCCACATCCCAGCCGTGCACGACATAGTCGACATAGTGAAAACCGATCGCCATCGCGGCCGGGAACGTCGCCCCGGGCCCGAACTCCGGTAGCGCGAACTCGCTGTCGAGCACGCCGTCGCCCGCGAACGCGTCGATCACCTCGGTGGCGGCCGCGGAGTAGGCGCCGACGGGGTCGGCTGCCACCGCATCGGCGACGGTGGCCGGTTGCCAAAGCGCCTCGTCAGCGCCGTGGCCGCGGGCCGCAGCGGCAAAGCCGCGATGCTGGACCGTCATGTGAGCGAGCAGGTCAGCAAGGTTCCAGCCGGCGCAAGGCGTCGGTTTCGCCAGGTCATCGGCGGTGACGGCTGAGACCACCTCAACAGAGGCCAATACGGCGATGCGGTGTGACGGGCGAATATCCTGATTTGTATGCATGCGCATATCGTATGCACTCACATATTATCTGTCCAGATCTATCATCGATCGGTGGTGCGAAAGGCGACGCGTCCAGACCTGGCGGAGATGCTGGTGGACCTGGCTCGCAAAACGGTGGCGGCCGAACTGCCGGTGCTGGAGGCCCACGGTTTGTCGATGTGGGGCTACGTCGTTCTCAGCGCCCTGGATCGCTCGCCGATCCGCACTCAAGCGGCGCTGGCCGAGGCGATCGGCGCCGACAAGACCCGCATCATCCCGACGCTCGACGAGTTGCAAGAACACGGTCACATCGAACGGATCCCCGACCCCGATGACCGCCGGGCTCGCCTGCTCGAGATCACCGAGTCGGGCCGTTCCATCAAGAACGCCGTGCAGCTAGCCATCCAGCACGGTGAGGAGCACTGGCTCGGACAGCTTTCCGCCAACGACCGAGACGTCTTCCTGCGTGCGCTGCAGCAACTCAGCGGACGGGGCGGCGATTAGGCTCGGACACTGTGAGTGACGGTCCGCCCGACCCCGATGCGCTCGCGCAGGCCGCGGCGCAGTCCATCGCCGATCGCTCGGGGATCGCTGAACACGACGTGGCGATCGTGCTGGGGTCGGGCTGGGCTCCGGCCGTGTCCGCGCTCGGCCAACCCACGGCGACCCTGACGATGGCCGAGTTGCCCGGGTTCACCCCACCGTCTGCGGACGGCCACACCGGCCACGTGCTGTCGGTGGCCATCGGCGAGCACCGGGTGCTGGTGCTGGCCGGTCGTACGCACGCTTACGAAGGCCACCATCTGCAACACGTCGTGCATCCGGTGCGGACAGCCTGCGCGGCCGGCGCCCGGGTGGTCGTGCTGACCAACGCCGCCGGCGCGGTCCGCGCGGACTTCGCCGTGGGCCAGCCGGTATTGATCAGCGACCACCTGAATCTGACCGCGCGGTCGCCGCTGATCGGGGCACAGTTCGTCGACATGGTCGACGCCTACGCCGCGCGGCTGCGGACGCTGGCCCGTGACGTCGACCCGGAACTCGCCGAGGGCGTGTACGCCGGGCTGCCCGGCCCGCATTACGAAACGCCCGCCGAGATCCGGATGCTGCGCACGCTGGGCGCCGACCTGGTCGGCATGTCCACCGTGCACGAAACGATCGCCGCCCGCGCCGCGGGCGCGGAGGTGCTCGGAGTCTCGCTGGTAACCAACATGGCCGCCGGAATCACCGGTGAGCAGCTGAGCCATGCCGAGGTGCTGCTGACCGGCGCCGCGTCGGCGGCCCAGATGGGTTCGCTGCTGGCCGACGTGGTCGCACGGCTGTAGAGGTCGGCGTGACACCGCAGGATTGGATCGCGCACGACCCCGATCCGGTGACGGCCGCCGAGCTCGCCGCGTGCGATCCGGCCGAGCTGGCGGCCCGATTCGCGCGTCCGCTGACATTCGGCACCGCCGGGCTGCGCGGGCCGGTGCGGGGCGGCCCGGACGCGATGAACCTCGCCGTCGTGTTGCGTGCCAGCTGGGCGGTGGCCCAGGTGCTGGCCGGTCGCGGACTGGCCGGCTCGACAGTGATCGTCGGCCGCGACGCCAGGCACGGGTCGGATCAGTTCGCCGTCGCCACCGCTGAAGTCCTTGCCGCCGGGGGCTTTTCGGCAACCTTGCTTCCCGCTCCGGCACCCACACCGGTGCTGGCCTTCGCCGTCCGGCATACCGGCGCGGCCGCCGGAATCCAGATCACCGCGTCACACAATCCACCGGCCGACAACGGCTACAAGGTGTACCTGGACGGGGGGATCCAGATCGTCTCCCCCACCGACCGCGAGATCGAGGCCGCCATCGCGACGGCGCCCTTCGCCGACGAGATCGCCAGGCACACCGTCGAACCCGCCGATAGCGGACTGGTCGAGCAGTACATCGAGCGGGCCGCCCGGCTGCGGCGCTCGTCGTCGGGCCCGATTCGCGTCGCACTGACACCCCTGCACGGGGTGGGCGGCGTGGTGGCGACCGAAACGCTCTGCCGCGCCGGACTGTCCGACGTGCACACCGTGGCCGGCCAGTTCGCTCCCGATCCCGACTTCCCGACCGTCAGCTTTCCCAACCCCGAAGAACCCGGCGCCACCGACGCGCTGCTCAGCCTGGCCGCCGATGTGGACGCCGACATCGCCATTGCGCTTGATCCTGACGCGGACCGGTGCGCGGTCGGCGTACCGACACCTGCCGGCTGGCGAATGCTGTCCGGCGACGAAACCGGTTGGCTGCTCGGCGATTACATATTGTCGAAGATCGATCCGACCGATCGCGCCACCAGCGTGGTGGCCAGCACGGTGGTGTCGTCGCGGATGCTGTCGGCGATCGCGGCGCACTGGGGTGCGAAACACGTCGAGACCCTGACCGGTTTCAAGTGGCTGGCCCGCGCCGACGCCGACCTGCCGGGCAGCACACTGGTCTACGCCTACGAAGAAGCCATCGGTCACTGCGTCGACCCCTCGGCGGTCCGGGACAAGGACGGCATCAGCGCCGCGGTGCTGATCTGCGATCTGGTCGCGACGCTCAGAGACTCGCAGCGGTCGGTGCTCGACGCGCTCGACGACCTGGCCCGCCGTTACGGGGTCCATGTCGGCGCGGCCGTATCGCGCCCGGTGCGCGACGCCGACGAGGCGGCTGAGCTGATGCGCAGACTGCGCGCGTCGCCACCGACCCGGCTCGGCGAATTCGCCTCGACCACAATAGATCTCTCGCACAGCGCGGTGAATCGCACGGATGCATTGATCTTCGCCGGCGGCGGCGACGATAGGTGGACCCGCGTCGTCGTCCGGCCGTCGGGTACCGAACCGAAGGTCAAGTTCTACATCGAAGTCCGGTGCCCGGTCGCCGAGGATCTGGCCGCTGCCCGTATCGACGCCACCGCGCTGCGTGATGAACTCACTGCCGCTACCAGGGCCTGGTAGCTCAGCGCGGTCCGAACTGGCGATCGCCGGCATCACCGAGGCCGGGCACGATGTAGGCGACGTCGTTGAGGCCGTCGTCGATGGCCGCAGTGAACAGGCGCGCCTGCGGCGCTGTTTTCTCCAGCGCTGCAATGCCTTCCGGCGCGGCCACCACGCACAGCACGGTAATGTCGCCGGCGCCGCGGCGGTGTAACAGGTCGATGGTATGCGTCATCGAACCGCCGGTAGCCAGCATCGGGTCCAGCACGATCACCGGCCTACCACGCAGATCGTCGGGCAGTGACTCCAAATACGGTGTGGGCACAGCGGTTTCCTCGTCGCGGGCTACGCCGACGAAACCCACCGAGGCCTCCGGGAGCAGCGCGTTCGCCTGCTCGACCATACCCAGCCCGGCCCGCAAAACCGCCACCAGCAACGGCGGAGTTGCCAGCCGGGTGCCCGCCGTTTCGGCCAACGGCGTGCGCACGGCGATACTCTCCCGCGGCGCATCGCGGGTTGCCTCGTAGACCAGCATCAGCGTCAGCTCGCCCAGTGCGGCGCGAAACGCCGCATTGTCGGTCCGCTCGTCGCGCAGAGCGGTCAACCGGACCGCGGCCAACGGGTGGTTAACGACACGCACATCCACGCGAAGAGACCCTAGCCGCCTTCGCGGCTCAAGCGCCGAAGAAGTTGAAGGCGTCGAAACCGTAACCAACGAGGTCGATCAGCGGCTGCGCGGAGATCAACGGCTCGCCACTGAAAATGGCGTCTGGCGCCAAGGACGGGATGCTCGCCGTCGCGGCGGTCCACTCGGTGAGCAGGGACGCATCGAGCTGGTTCAGCGAGTTGTAGCCCGACAGCAGCGAGTCTTCGAACGACGACGGCAGCGGCGACTGGCCGGCATCCTGGAGCAGGTCGTTGATCGGGCCGACGAGCGTCTGCACCCCGGCGTATTCCATACCAGCCAGCATCTGCAGCGGATCCATCGCGGGGATGAAACCGGCGCCACCGGACGCCACCAACTGGCCGGTCGCATCGACCGTCCACGGCCCGGCAACACCGATCGGCTCGACCCCGTTGACTTCGATCCCGGCGCCCGGATCACCGGGGTTGCCGTAGCCCCAGTCGTCGAACAGGGTCGCGTACGGGGCGAACGAGTCGTAGAAGAACTGCCCGGCAGGCCCGCCGTCGAACATGAACGCCAACGTGGGCAGCGGCGCGGGAATGGCGTAGAACGCGGTGTGCCCGATGGTTCCGAGATCGATCATGTTGGTGGTGTCCAGGTTCACCCCGGGAGTCGGATCCGGATAGTAGGGGTGCACCGTCTCGATCCCGATCAGGGCGTTGAGGTCGGCGAACAGGTTGCTCGGGTCCTCCGGGAAGTCGGCCCAACCG
>NZ_DATNJW010000029.1:0-4374 GCF_035603715.1 Mycobacterium sp.
TCGTCGCTACCTCGAACCTCGAGGCTGTGTACAGCGCCGCTCCACTGGTGCGGCAGATCTTCGTGTACGGCAACAGCGAACGGTCAAGCCTGTTGGGTGTCATCGTGCCGACCCTCGAGGCACTCGGCGAGTTCGGCGACGACATGGACGGAATGAAGACCGCGCTGCACAAGTCGCTGAAGCAGTGCGCCGCCGACGCGCAGTTGACGTCCTACGAAGTGCCAATGGACTTCATCATCGCCACCGAACCCTTCACCGAGGAAAACGGGTTGTTGTCCGGCGTGGGCAAGCTACTGCGGCCCCGGCTCGAGGAACGGTACGGCGAGCGGCTCGAGCAGATGTACACCGAAATCGCCGCCGCGCAGGTCAATGAGATGCGCGGACTGCATCGGATGGCGGCCGATCAACCTGTGATGGAGACGCTCGTCCGCGCAATCCGCGCCTTGTTCGGTAGCGCGAGTGTCGACGCCGAAGCCGACGCTCATTTCACCGATCTTGGTGGAGATTCATTGTCGGCGTTGACATTCTCCGCCATGCTCGAGGATATCTTTGGGGTCGAGGTGCCGGTCAGCGTGATCATCAGCCCAGCCAATAGTGTCGGAGGACTGGCGGATTACATCGAGACGCAGCGCAGGACGGGTGCACAGCGTCCGACCTTCACGTCTGTTCACGGCCAGAGCCCGACCACGATTTCGGCAGACGAGTTGACCTTGGACAAATTCATCGATGCCCAGACTCTTTCGACCGCAAGGTCATTGCCTCCTGCCTCCGGTGCGCGTGTGCCCCACACTGTCCTGCTAACCGGCGCGAACGGCTGGCTGGGTCGGTTCTTGACCCTGGAGTGGCTCGAGCGACTTTCCCTACGAGGCGGCAAGCTGATCGCGATCGTTCGGGGCCGCGACGCCGACGAGGCTAGAACGCGAATGGAGAAGGTGTTCGACAGCGGTGATCCCGAGTTGCTGAGCCGGTTTCGGCTGCTCGCGGCCGCCCACCTCGAGCTGGTGTCCGGTGATATCGGCGATCAGAATCTCGGCCTGGACGCGGCGACCTGGCAACGGCTGGCCGAGAGTGTAGATCTCATCGTGCACTCGGCGGCACTGGTGAACCATGTGCTGCCCTACGGTCAGCTGTTCGGCCCGAATGTCGTTGGGACCGCTGAGCTCATCCGACTTGCCATCACTACTCGGATCAAACCGATCACCTACCTGTCCACCATCGCGGTGACGCAGACGGTTCCGCGCGGCCAGTTCGAGGAGGACGCCGATATCCGCCGGATCAGTCCGATCCGCCCGATCAACGACGATTACTTGAATGGCTACGCCAACAGCAAGTGGGCCGGCGAGGTCCTGCTCAGGGAAGCCAACGACCTATGTGGAGTTCCGGTGGCGGTGTTCCGGTCCGACATGATCCTGGCGCACACCCGATACCGTGGGCAACTCAATGTGGCTGACATTTTCACCCGGCTGATCTTCAGCCTTCTGGTGACCGGCATTGCACCGCATTCATTTTACGAAAGCGAGGGTGCCGGCTGCCGGGCGAGGGCACATTACGACGGCCTGCCGGTCGATTTCATCGCCGCGGCGGTCACCATGATCGGCACCCGGGTGACCACGGGCTACCGGTCCTTCGACGTGATGAACCCCCACGACGACGGCATCTCATTGGATGTATTCGTGGATTGGCTGATCCAGGCCGGCAACAACATCCGGCGCATCAACGACTACGACGAATGGCTGAGTCGGTTCCAGACCGCACTAACGGGCCTGCCCGAACAGCAGCGTCAGCACTCCGTCCTGGCCCTATTGCACGCATTCCGCAAGCCGGACAAGCCGATCCGCGGCGCTACCGCACCAACCGACGCGTTCCACGCCGAGGTGCGCGCGGTCAGAGCCGGTCCGGACAAGGACATCCCGCACATCTCGGCGGAGCTGATCGCCAAGTACGCCAACGACCTACGGCAGCTGAGCCTACTGAGCTGACGCCGCCCGCATCGGCCTCACGGGGCGCTGGGAGCGCCAACCGAGCGGCAACAACGTGAGAGTAAGTGCAAGACATCAAAATTCGTCCGAAAAGGCGGATAGCCCCACGAGGAGGGCCGATATGGGTGACCCCAATCCCGGCAGCGACCGACGCATGGCAGCGCGTAGCCGATTCAGTCGCATCTGGTCCTCCGCTGTTTCAGGTCCAGGTATACGAGTGATCGAATTGCATGTCCTTGGGATGCAGGTACAGCTGCTGTCGATAAACATGGGGTGGCGCTGGCCTCCTTCGAGTTCTTGCCGGAGTCCGGCTAATACGGCGTACTGGCGGGTCGATAGGACCATCACCGTCGAACGCCGCTACGGCTTTGTAAACCGTTATGGACAATTAGATTTCATCAAGAACAGCCAGCTCCTGCTGCTGCTGTTGTTGTCGGAAGTTTTGGAGCGTCTGAGGATGATGCAGCGTGGCGCTGTGGCTTCTTCGATGGTCGCGAGATGGAAGGGCCGCACAAGTCATCGCAGCGTGCAGCGACGAGCTGAAGCCGGTGCTTAGTACCACTGCGTCCTTCTGGCGCAGCCATTTTCTACGTCGTCCACTGCCAGTTTCCGGAGGATGCGTCGAATAACATCGACGCATCCGTGCCTCTGGGTCGCGTCGCCAAGTCCGATCGTGAACTCCTGGACAAGGCCCGCCAGATCCCAAGGATCGTCGGGCAGGCGCGGTAGGCCATCCGCCGACTTGGCCGGCTGGGAATTCGAATTCTGCTGCAATGTCTTTCAAGCTTGAGAAAACTTCTGGCCAGTCGAGAGGCGGCCACGCTGCACGTGAGCCCGGGGCGGGTCACGTCATGGAGAACAGCTCTTGCATCAGGATCACACTCGCCACCCTCTGCAGACCGCCTTCCACAGCGATGCGTTGATCGTCCGGGCATTCCAGCAGCCCGTCGAGCGCCGTTGAGACTTTCTTCATGTCGTAGATCGGCTGGTCCTTCGCCGCTTGCGACGCGAACGTGTCCCGGTAGAAGGCGAGCATCGGGTCATTCGAGTTCCGGGTCGGCGGCGTCGTGAACGGATGCTTCTGCCGGTCGTAGACCTCGGGAATCAACACATCCTTCGCAGCCTCCCGCAGCACATGCTTTTCCCGAATTCCCTTGACCTTCATGCTCACCGGGATCCGCGCCGCTGCCTCGGCGACGTGGTGATCCAGGAACGGCACCCGTCCCTCGATGGAGTACGCCATCTCCATCCGGTCGGCCAGATAGTTCAAGACGAAGTTCGGCAACACCGTCTTGGCATTGACGTAGAGCATCTGGTTGAGCCGGTCGCGGCCGGCGACACGTTGCGCCAGCGGCAAGCGGTCCAGCGCAGACACCAGCGGCTGAAACTGCCTAACGGATACCGGGAGATCATCGCGGAACAACGGGGCCACGATATTCGCCGGGGCCGCAGCGAAGTTGAGCGTTGCCGGCAGCCAGCCGAGCCTGCGCTGCACTGCCTGCATCTCCGGGTTGTCGACCTGTTCCGGCATCAACAACGCGCGAGTTGCCGCGTTGGCGCCGAGCATCTCGTCGAAGAGCACCGATTTCTCGGCAGCGCTCAACGTCGCATTGTCATTGAGCGCGTCGACCCGGAAGAACGCATAGCCTCCCAGCATCTCGTCGGCGCCTTCGCCAGTGAACACCACTTTGATGCCGGCCGCCCGCACGGCACGGCTGAGCAGATACTTGGCAACGCCGTGGCCGTTGAACATCTGAGTTTCGGCATGCCACACCGCATCCTTGAACGCGTCGGCGATCTCCCGCCCCGTGATCGCAATGGGGTGGAAGGTCGCGCCGACGTGTTTGGCCTGAGCTTCAGCGATGCTGGTTTCGTCATACAGCGCGTTGTCAAAGGTGAGCGTGAACGCGCGGATCGGCCGGTCCATCTCCTGCTGCGCGAGCCCGAGGACGGCGCACGAGTCGATGCCACCACTCAGATAGGACGCGACCTCGACATCGGCGACCAGTCGTTCCCGCACGGAATCGCGCAGAGTCTCGCGGAATTCGACGATGATGTCGGCCTCGCTTCGTTTGTCCGCCCGCATCTGCTCAACAGTCGGGATCTCCCAATCCCAATAGGGATAGATGCGAACATCGCCATCCCTGGCGATCGCATAGCAACCTGGCGGCACCGTACTGATTCCGGCGAACTCGGTTTTCTCGTGAGATCTGCCCGTGCCTCCGGTGGCGCCCTCCAGATCCCATGCGGCCGACACACCCAGCGCCAACAGTGCCTTGATCTCCGATGCGAAGAACACGTCGCCGTTCACCACTGCGTAGTAGAGCGGCTTGACCCCGAAGCGGTCGCGGATCGCGATCATCTCCTGTAGGCGTTCATCGGCGATGATCACCGC
>NZ_DATNJW010000030.1:0-3995 GCF_035603715.1 Mycobacterium sp.
CGCATGCCGTGTTCTGTTGGGTAAGAAGCGCAGCAGGAGAGTCGCGCACCCTAGCGGTACTTTGCGCGGAGAAGGCTAGACCGAGACAACCATCGCCCTGCACGAGGAGGACATAGTGAGCGCTGTCAAAAGAATGCTGGAGACCTATCCACGAGATCTAGGCCAGATCGATAGAGCCAAGCTGGTCGCATGTATCGACGCCTGTATCGAATGCGACCAAGCCTGCACAGCGTGTGCAGATGCCTGCCTCAGTGAAGACGACGTCAATCACTTAACCAAATGCATCCGTACTTGCCTTGACTGCGCGGATGTCTGCGCGACAACTGGCCGCGTCTTGTCGCGGCACACGGGCTACGACGCCAACTTGACTAGGGCGGTGCTCCAAACGTGCGCCATCGCCTGTAAGACAAGCGCAGACGAGTGCGACAAGCATGCGGCGAAACACGAGCATTGCCGTGTGTGCGCCGACGTATGCCGTCGCTGTGAACGAGCCTGCCGCGACCTTGTTGAGGCGCTCGGTTGAGACGACCAACGAGCGGGCGCGAGACTTCGCTGCGCGAGTGTGACCTTGCAGATACGGAATGGAGACGGCGCTGATGGGGATTTCTGAATTCGATGATGTGCAGGCCCATCTGCTCGAACCAGAAGAAAGCCTTGACTCAGAACAGACCGGCATCGACCTCGACGAAGGCTATTCACCCCCGGAACGCCCGCGGGAACTGCGGGCGTGGGGTCTCACCCCCAGGGAAGCGCGAACCCATGAAAGTTTGGCGCGCCGACTGACCCGCGAGGTGCCTGACGTGACCGATCAGTGGGATGGCGACGGCCTCGGTGATAGCGCCGACAGCGATGGCGAGCCAATCGACGATCAGGTCGGCGACGTGCGCGCAGGTCGGCTCGTCGCCTTCGGCATCGACCCTACGGATTCAAGTACGGATTACCTTGCTCACGACGTCGGCATTGACGGCGGCGCTGCCTCGGCTGAGGAAGCCGCCATGCATATCGTCGTCGATGAAGACACCAGCGCCGGTGAGGGATGGCGTCTCTGATGACCTGTCGTCCGGCCAGTTGGTGAGGTTTGAGCCAGTGCCGCCGGAGAGGCCGGCGGTAAAGGCCGCAAAAGTCGATGACTCATGCCGGAAACGGAGGCACGCGTGAATCGGATTTTTCATGCGCTGATCGGTGATCCGCCCGGTGCCGTGGATGCCGCGATCAAAGCCTCGACCTTGTTCCTCACGGCTGCGCTACTATTTCGCTTCACGGAGCGCCGTACCCTCGCCGAATTCGCGCCGTTCGACTGGATCGCTGCGGTCGCCGTCGGGGCCATCGTCGGTCGGGCTGCTACCGCAAGCGATACCTCGTGGCTCAATGCAACCGCGGCGCTCATTTGCCTTCTGGTCACCCACGCGGTGCTAGCGAGATTGCGCTTCATTCCGGGGATTCGACGTTTCATCGATCCGCCTCTGAAAGTGCTGATCCGCGACGGACAGGTCGACCGACGCAACCTGCGTCGATGCGGGCTCACCATTGCCGATCTCGAGGCTGTGCTACGACAGCACGGACACGAAAGCGCCGATCGTATTCACCTCGCGATCTTCGAAGCCAAGGGCGCAATCTCCATTCTGTTAACGGATGGGAGCCGGTGATCGGCATGGTTCTCGAGTTGATGTGCGGCGAAAGCAATTTCGCCTTGAGTGCGCTGAATCGATGTTGGACATCCGGAGCGAAACGCCATCCACGTCGTCTACAGGTAGTCGCGAAGCTCGTGGATTAAGGCCGACTTTGCGCGCGCACCCACCAGGCGGGTGGTCGGCATGCCGTTCTTGAAGACAATCATGGTGGGGATCGATGCCACTTGAAACCGGTGAGCAGTCAGCGGGTTTGCGTCCACGTCAAGCTTCGCCACGATTAATTTGTCCCCATGGTCGATCGCGAGCTGTTCAAGGATCGGTGCCACCGCACGACACGGACCGCACCACGGGGCCCAGAAATCAACCAGTACCGGTGTGGGGCTGTCCAGGACATCAGTGGTAAACGAGGTATCGCTCACGGTGATGGGCCGTGGTGGTGTCATGAGGGGATTTTTCCTTTCCTGGCAATGGAACCTAATTGGAGACAATGCGATTGGCTCAGCCAGCGCTCGGCATCGAGTGCTGCCGCGCAACCGCCGGCCGCGGCGGTGACTGCTTGGCGGTAACGGCGGTCGATCAGGTCGCCGGCGGCGAATACGCCCTCTGCGGAGGTACGGGTCGTATTGTCTTTGGCCAGGACGTGGCCACCGGCATCGAGGTCGACGAGTCCGGCCAAGAGATCTGAGCACGGCGTCTGGCCGACAGCGACGAAGACAGCGGCGACCGCAATGCTGGAATCGCCAGCGTGGCGCGAGTCGCGGATGCGTACTCCGGTGACGTGTTGGCCACCTTGTACGGCCAGCACTTCGGTGGATGGCAGGATCGCGACGTTGGGATGTGCCCGCAGGCGAGCAACGGCGATGGCTGATGCTCGTAGTCGGCGGCGATGGTGGATGAGGGTGACGTGGCGGGCCAGGGCCACAAGGTGAAGCGCCTCTTCAACGGCACCGTCGCCGCCGCCGATGACGGCGACGTCACGTCCGGTGAACTGTGCGCCGTCGCGTTTCGCGCTGGTGCTTACACCGCGGCCGAGGAGCCCGCATTCGCCGGGCACGTCGAGGGGGCGGGGGGCCGAGCCCATGGCAAGAATCAGCGCCCGGCTGTGGTGCTGGGCATCGCGTATGCGGACCGTCTTGGACTCGTCGCCGAGATCGAATCTGTCCACGTAGCCTGGGCGTAACTCGGCGCCGAAGTGTTGTGCTTGTCGCCGCATCGCGTCAGCCAGCACCGGACCCGAGACGAATGGATCGATACCGGGGTAGTTGTCGACTTCCCCGGCGACCACGAGGGCACCGCCGGGCTCATGGCCTTCGATGAGAAGGGTGTCCAGCCCGGCCCGAGCCGTGTAAATCGCGGCGGTGTATCCGGCTGGCCCTGATCCGACGACGATGACATCTCGAATCCGCGTTGTGTCGGCCATCAGTCAGCAGCGATGCGTACGCGTGACCGCGGACCGCCGCCGAGTGGACGCCGGATGACGGTTGCGGTGGGCCGGTTCTAGAGAGTCGTGCGGCAAAGCGTGCCTGCCTTCGGTGTCGTCAGAGGTTGATGGTGTGGCCGGTCAGGGCGTGGAAGCATTCCTGTAGTCCCTCACCGAGCGTGGGGTGGGTGTGCACGTTGCGGGCCAGCTCGGTTGCGGTCAGGTCCCAGGGTTGGGAGGCGGTAAGTTCGGGGAGTAGTTCGCTGACTTCGGCGCCGACGAGGTGAGCTCCGAGCAGCTCGCCATGCTCGGCGTCGGCAATCATTTTGATGAAGCCGCCGCGTTCACCCAGGCCGTGCGCTTTAGCGCTGGCCTGCATGGGAAACGTGGCGACTCGAACGTTGCGACCGCTGGCGCGGGCCTGGTCTTCGGTGTAGCCGAAGCTGGCGACTTGGGGTTGGCAGAATGTCACGCGTGGCATCATGCGGTAGTCCAAGGGCAGGGTCGGGGAGCCGGCGATGGTTTCGGCGGCGATGACTCCTTGGGCCGAGGCGACATGGGCGAGTTGCACTTTGGCGGTGACGTCGCCAATCGCGAAGATATGGGGAGCCGAGGTGCGCATGTAGTCGTCGATGTCGATTGCCCCGCCTGTTGTGAGGTCCACGCCCAGCGCGTCGAGGCCGAGGTTTTCGACATTGGGGCAAAATCCGATACAGATGAACGCGCGGGCGGCGTCGACTGAGGTGGTCTGACCGTACGGTCAGTATGGGTGACGGTGATGTAGTCGCCGTGGTCGATTACCGAGTCCACCCGGGTATTGGCGTGGATGGGGATGCCGCGGCGTCGGCACTGACGGGTCAATTCCCTTGACACGTCGGCGTCTTCGTTGGGGAGTGCGCGGTCGGCGGACTCGAGAATTTGGACGTCGACGCCGTAGCTGTTGA
>NZ_DATNJW010000031.1:0-11292 GCF_035603715.1 Mycobacterium sp.
ATACCGACGTACATGTGGAGCCCACCGACGCGTCTTTTCTAGACGGGGCGCGTTTCGCGCAAGGGTTGAAGCCCGATGGCTACGTGTCGCTGGGCGGCGGCTCTGTCATCGACACGTGCAAGGCCGCCAATCTGTACGCCACCTATCCCGCCGACTTTCTGGCCTACGTCAACGCCCCGATCGGCGAGGGCAAACCCGTACCCGGCCCGCTCAAGCCGCATATCGCGTGCCCGACCACGGCGGGCACCGGCAGCGAGGTAACCGGCATCACGATCTTCGACCTTTTGTCGCTAAAGGCCAAGACCGGCATCGCTTCTCACGCGCTGCGTCCCACCGAGGCGCTCGTCGACCCGGACTGCACCGCGAGCCTGCCGCCCGAGGTCGTCGCCTCGGCAGGGCTCGACGTGCTGTCACACGCTCTGGAGTCCTTCACCGCGCGGCCTTACGTCCGGCGGCGGGCTCCCGAACGGCCCAGCCTGCGGCCCATGAGTCAGGGCGCGAACCCGTGGAGCGATTTGGGCTGCCGTGAGGCGTTGCGCTTGCTGGGGCAGTATTTGGAGCGTGCGGTGCACGATGCTTCCGATAGCGCGGCCCGCGAGCAAATGATGTGGGCGGCAACGCTTGCGGGCATCGCGTTCGGCAACGCGGGCGTTCATGCGCCGCACGGCATGGCCTACGCGGTAGCGGGGCTGGTGCGAGACTTCCGCCCGTCCGGCTATCCGGCCCATGAACCACTGGTGCCGCACGGCATGGCCGTCATACTCAATGCGCCCTCGTCGTTCCGCTACACCGCGGAGGCGAGTCCGGAGCTGCACTTGGAGGGCGCACGGCTGCTCGGCGTTGACACCCAACACGCCGGCGCGAGTGATGCGGGCGAGGTGCTGGCCAACGAACTCATCCGCATCATGCGCGCGGTGGGCATACCGAACGGCCTCGGCGGCGTGGGCTACAGCGAAGACGACGTGGCCGCGCTGACCGAGGGCGCTCACCCTCAGCAGCGTCTCCTGCAGAACGCCCCGCGCGAGATGAGCAAACCTGTTCTGGCGGACCTGTTTCGGCGCGCCATGCGGTACTGGTAGTCATACATTCATGCCTGCGTTTTCTGCGGTGCCGCCCACACCTGACGGGCTCACCAGTCGCGACTTCCCGGTGCATTGGCCGGTGCTGACTCGATGGGCCGACAACGACATGTTCGGCCACCTGAACAACGCTGTGTACTACCAGCTTTTCGATACCGCGATCAACGGCTGGATCCAGACCAACGTCGCGCTCGACCCGGTGACGGCGTCAGCGCAGGGCATCGTCGCCGAATCGGGCTGCCGCTACTTCTCCGAACTGCACTTCCCGGAACGGCTTGTCGTCGGGGTGGCCGTGACCCGGCTCGGCAACAGCAGCGTGACGTATCGGCTCGGCGTCTTCCGGGGCGCCGAAGACCTGGCCGCCGATGAGCCGCAGGCCATCGCCGCGGTCGGCCACTGGGTGCATGTATACATCGACAAGGCCACCCGCCGGCCGACCCCCATCCCCGACGACATCCGCGCGCTGCTGTCGACGGCCTGCGTGAGTTAGCGGCCGCAGCGTTCTCGTTATGCTCGGCCAATGCCTTTTGTCAGCAAGACCGTTGAGGTCGCCGCCAACGCCGATACGATCCTGGCCATCGTCGCCGACTTCGAGTCGTACCCGGAGTGGAACGACGGAGTTCAGGGCCTGTGGGTGCTGGCCCGCTATGACGACGGGCGCCCAAGCCAGCTGCGTCTCGATGCCAAATACGAGGCCATAGAGGACAGTCTGATCCAGGCGGTCTACTACCCGAGCCCGACTCAGATTCAGACCGTGCTGCAGCAGGGCAACCTTTTCAAAAAGCAGGAGCAGTTGTTCAGCGTGGTGGACACCGGCTCGTCAGCGCTGCTGACCGTGGACTTGGACGTCGAGCCCTCGTTGCCGATACCCGCACCGATGGTGAAGCAGTTGGCCGGCAACGTGTTGGACTACCTCGCCGAGAACCTCAAGAAGCGCGCCGAGGACCTGGCGGCGTCAACTTAGCTAGTCCCAGATTCCGCTGGTTTGCAACCGTTCCGTGAGCCGGCGCGCGCCGTCGGTGAATTGGCTCTCGGTGTGCTCGACGACCGCGGCGGTGTCGCGGCGGCGCAGCGCCGCGATCACCTCGCGGTGGTTCTGCACGGCGGCGGCACCCCATTCCGGGTCCGCGGCGTACACCACCAACGGCATGTACCGAGCCACGTGCAGCAGGAACCACGCCAGCTTGATCCGCCCGGTGGTGTGGTTGAAGGCTCGGTGAAACGCGAATTCCGTCGTCGCGATCGCGTCTATGTCGGCAGCGGCGACGGCGGTGGTCAGCGCATCGGTGAGGTGTTCGAGGTCGTCGATCTCGTCGTCGGTGATGCGCTGGGCCGCAGACGCGGCGAGTTCCCTGGCGATGGTCGCCTGCACCCAGAAGATGTCGTCGACGTCCTGGCGGCTCAGCGGCAACACGACGTGGCCGCGGTGCGGCTCGAGTTGCACCATCCCCTCGCCCCGCAGCTTCAACAGCGCTTCGCGTACCGGGGTCGCGCTGACGCCGAGTTTGGCCGCGGTCTCGTCGAGCCGGATGAACGTTCCCGGCCGCAGTGCGCCCGACATGATCGCGGCCCGCAGATGGCCTGCGACCTCGTCGGACAACTGCGCTCGGCGCAGCGGAAGACGGGCCTGCCGCTGCGCGGAAGGCCGCCGTGCCGCCGGTTCGCTGAGCGCGGTCACCGGGGTTGTCTTCGTGACGCCCAGACCATAGTGTGACCCAGACAACACTAGGTTTTATCAAATATCAACTTAAGCACAGCGCTTAGCTACGAGAAGGGAAGCGACCACGTTGACCGCGCAGTTGACCGGCCACACAGCTCATGGGACGGACGCCGACGGAACCTCGTTAGAGCAGCCGTATTTGGCGCGCCGACAGAACTGGGTCAATCAACTCGAACGGCACGCGTACATGCAGCCGGGCGCCACTGCGCTGAGATTTCTGGGCAACACCGTCACCTGGGCCGACCTTCGCGACCGGGTCGCGGCACTGGCCGGAGCCCTGGGCCGCCGAGGGGTCGGCCCGGGTGACCGGGTGATGGTCTTGATGCTGAACCGAACTGAGTTCGTCGAGTCGGTGCTGGCGGCGAACATGATCGGGGCCATCGCGGTTCCGATCAACTTCCGGCTGACCCCACCCGAGATCGCCTATCTGGTCGAGGACTGCGAGGCACGGTTGATGATCACCGAATCGGTGCTGGCTCCGGTGGCCGCCGGTGTCCGAAACCTCACGTCGATGTTGAGCACCATCGTGGTCGCCGGTGATTCCGGTGCGGACGATCTGCTGGCCTACGAGGATCTGGTGAACGAGCCGGGCGACCCGGCCCGGGCAGCCGATGTGCCCAACGAATCGCCGGCGCTGATCATGTACACCTCCGGCACCACGGGCCGGCCCAAGGGTGCGGTGCTGACCCACACCAACCTGACCGGTCAGACGATGGCCAACCTCTACACCCACGGCGTCGCCGCCGACGATGTCGGATTCATCGGTGTCCCGTTCTTCCATATTGCCGGAATCGGCAACCTATTAACCGGACTTTTGATGGGGCTGCCCACGGTGATTCATCCGTTGGGCGCATTCGACCCCGGACACCTGCTCGACGTCCTGGCCGCCGAGAAGGTCACCGGGATCTTCCTGGTTCCCGCTCAGTGGCAGGCGGTATGCAGTGCGCAGCAGGCGAATCCACGTGATGTGAGGCTGCGGGTGATCTCTTGGGGTGCCGCACCGGCGTCCGATACCCTGCTGCGACAGATGTCGGAAACTTTCCCCGGGTCGCAGATATTGGCCGCCTTCGGTCAGACCGAGATGTCGCCGGTGACTTGCATGCTGCTGGGGGAGGACGCGATCAGAAAGCTCGGTTCGGTCGGCAAGGTGATCCCGACCGTGGCGGCTCGCGTGGTCGATGACGAGATGAACGATGTGCCAGTCGGGGAGGTCGGCGAAATCGTCTATCGCGCACCCACATTGATGGCCGGCTACTGGAACAACCCGGATGCGACCGCGGAGGCGTTCGCCGGTGGCTGGTTCCACTCCGGTGACCTGGTTCGGATGGATGCCGAAGGCTACGTGTGGGTGGTCGATCGAAAGAAGGACATGATCATCTCCGGCGGCGAGAACATCTACTGCGCCGAGGTGGAAAACGTCCTCGCCGGTCACCCGCAGATCGTCGAAGTCGCGGTGATCGGACGTCCAGATGACAAGTGGGGCGAAGTGCCGATCGCGGTCGCGGCGGTCACGCAAAGTGGTCTGCGCATCGAGGATCTCGACGAGTTCCTCGGTGAGCGGCTCGCGCGCTACAAGCACCCCAAGGGCTTGGAGATCGTCGACGCACTGCCGCGCAACCCCTCGGGCAAGGTGCTGAAGACCGACTTGCGGACGCGTTACGGAGCTTCCGCTGGGCCTCAAAGCGCCTCAGCGTCAACGGATCCAGGGTAGATCGGATGAACCTGACATAACGAAGAACGCGCAGGTCAAATTGATGAAAGGCTAATAACGCGGATGCCATGCAAGCCCACGAGCCCATCGGGTACAGTCCTGTGGTCCGCCTTACTACCAACCAGTAGGGAGACGGAGATCACACACCTAGGGACGGGGCAAGGAGTGGTGGTGCGAAACTCTTCGCCGCTCCCCCGCAAGTCGCAGGGGCGCGGCGGGAAGGGGTGCCAGTGACAACGACGCAGCCTCGGGTCACTGATTACGTCCGTGACCAACTAGGCCCCCCTTTGGTTCTCGTCGGCGGTTTCTTCCGGATGTGTGTGTTGACCGGAAAAGCGTTGTTCCGCTTCCCATTTCAGTGGAAAGAATTCATCCTGCAGTGCTGGTTTATCCTGCGGGTAGCCCTGCTGCCGACGATGGCGGTGTCGGTGCCGGTGACCGCGCTTTTCATCTTCACCTTCAACATCCTGCTGATCCAGGTTGGTGCAGCTGACATCTCAGGCGCCGGTGCGGGTATCGCCGTCATCACCCAGATCGGCCCGATCAACACCGTGCTGGTGATCGCCGGTGCGGTCTCGACGGCCATCTGCGCAGACCTTGGTGCGCGCACCATCCGCGAAGAGATCGACGCGATGGAAGTGCTTGGCATCGACCCCATTCACCGGTTGGTGGTTCCGCGTGTGCTGGCCTGTGCCCTGTGCGGGATGCTGCTCAACGCCTTGGTCAGCATGGTCGGCCTGGTCGGCGGATTCCTGTTCGGCGTCTACATGCAGAACGTGTCGGCCGGCGCGTACCTGGCCACGCTGACCCTCGTCACCGGGCTGCCCGAAGTCGTCATTGCGACGATCAAGGCACTGTCCTTCGGGCTCATCGCAGGACTGGTCGGCTGCTACCGCGGCCTGACGGTGAAGGGTGGTTCCAAGGGGCTGGGCACCGCCGTGAATGAGACTGTGGTGCTGTGCGTGGTCGCGCTGTTCGCGGTCAACGTGGTGCTGACCACCATCGGTGTGCGCTTCGGAACGGGGATGTGACATGTCGACCGTCCAGGTATTGCGCGGCCGCTTCCCACGGGCGTCCTCCACGCTCCGCAAGTACGGCGAGTCCGCGACCAAACCGCTCGACGAGGCCGGCAAGATCGGTTGGTTCGCGATCATCGGTGTCCGCGACATGGTGTGGGCGCTTGCCCGTTATCGCAAGGAGATTCTGCGCCTGATCGCAGAGGTCGGCATGGGTACCGGCGCGATGGCCGTGATCGGCGGTACCGCGGTCATCATCGGCTTCGTGACGATGTCGGCCGGTTCGCTCGTCGCGATCCAGGGTTTGGCGTCGTTGGGCCACATCGGTATTGAGACCCTGCTCGGGTTCGTCGCCGCCTTCATCAACGTCCGTCTCGTCGCGCCCATCGTCACGGGGATCGCCTTGGCGGCCACCGTCGGCGCCGGCGCCACGGCTGAGCTCGGCGCCATGCGGATCAGCGAGGAGATCGACGCGCTCGAGGTGATGGGCGTCAAGTCGACGGCATACCTGGTGTCGACCCGCATGCTGGCCGGACTGGTCGTGATCATCCCGCTCTACTCGGTCGGTCTGATCCTGTCGTTCCTTTCGCCGCAGATCGTTACGACCGTCTTGTATGGACAGACATCCGGTACATATGAGCACTATTTCCGAACGTTCTTGCGCCCCGACGACGTGTTCTGGTCGTTCGTGGAAGTCATCATCATTGCCGCCGTGGTGATGTTGTCCCACTGTTATTACGGCTACAACGCCAGTGGCGGTCCCGTCGGGGTGGGCGAGGCGGTCGGCCGCTCGATGCGCTTCTCGTTGGTCGCAAACCCCATTGTCATCCTGTTGGCCGAAATGGCGCTCTACGGCGTCAATCCGAACTTCAACTTCACGGTGTAGGCGGCCATGACGAGTCCACGAGGGAAGATCAACAAAGCGCCGTTCCAGCCCTTCCGGGTGGCCGGTGTCATCGTTTTTCTGATCGCTGCGCTCGTGCTGTGGTTGGTGTTCCTGCAATACAACGGTGACTTCACCGACAAGACCAAGCTGACCATGCTGTCCGACCGGGCCGGACTGGTGATGGACCCCGGCTCGAAGGTCACCTACAACGGGGTGCAGATCGGCCGGGTGGACAAGATTGACGAGGTCCAACGGGACGGCAAGCCTGCGGTCAAGTTCACCTTGGACGTCTACCCCAAGTATCTGCACCTGATCCCGGCCAACGTCGACGCCAAAATCGTGGCCACCACGGTGTTCGGCGAGAAGTACGTGTCGATGACCGCGCCGGAAAACCCTCTGCCGCAACGGATCACGCCGTCGAACGTGATCGACGCCCGGTCGGTGACGACGGAGATCAACACGTTGTTCCAGACCATCACGCAGATCGCGGAGAAGGTGGACCCGGTCAAGGTCAACCTGACGCTGAGCGCAGCCGCGCAGGCGTTGAGCGGGTTGGGCGACAAGTTCGGGCAGTCGATCATCAACGGCAGTGCCGCGCTCGACGAAGTCAATCCGCGTATGCCGATCATCCGTCACGACATTCAGCAGTTGGCCACGCTGGGCGACACCTACGCCAACGCCGCCCCCGATCTGACCGATTTCCTCAACAACGCGTCAACCACGGCCCATACGATTCACGCGCAGGAAAAAGATCTGGACCGGGCGCTGCTGGCCGCGGCGGGCTTCGGCGCCACCGGCGCGGACATCTTCAACCGCGGCGGCCCGTACCTGGCTCGCGGCGCCAAGGACCTGGTGCCGACGTCCCAGCTGCTGGACACCTACAGTCCCGAGTTGTTCTGCACCGTCCGCAACTTGCACGACGCCGAGCCCAAGGTAGCCGCTTTTACCAGCCCGTATTCGCTGCGTTCCGAAACCGAACTCTTCTCCGGGCTGGGGCTGGCTCTGAGTCTTCCGGGCCTGGGAATCACGGCGGCCACGATGGGCCTCTCAGCGCTGACCGGCCTGATCGGCGGAGCGCCCAACCCGTACATCTACCCGGAGAACCTGCCACGGATCAATGCGCACGGCGGGCCGGGCGGCGCACCGGGTTGCTGGCAGAGCATCACCCGTGAACTGTGGCCAGCGCCGACGCTGGTCCTGGACACCGGCAACAGCCTCGCGCCGTACAACCATGTCGATACCGGCTCCCCGTACGCAGTCGAATACGTCTGGGGCCGCCAAGTGGGGGACCACACGATCAACCCATGAAAATCACCGGAACCCTCTTCAAGCTCGGCATCGTCTCGCTGGTGCTGCTGTTCTTCACCGCGCTGATCATCGTCGTGTTCGGTCAGATGCGCTTCGACCGGACCACCACGTACACCGCGGAGTTCAACAACATCAGCGGGCTGCGCAACGGCCAGTTCGTTCGGGCATCCGGGGTGGAGATCGGCAAGGTCAAAGACATCAAGCTGGTTGACGGCGGCCACCGGGTGCGGGTCGATTTCGACGTCGATCACTCCGTCCCGCTCTATCAGTCCACGACCGCCCAGGTGCGTTACCTCAACCTGATCGGTGACCGCTATCTCGAACTCAAACGCGGCGATGGCGAAGGTGCCGACCGGGTTCTTCCGCCGCACGGGTTCATCCCGCTGTCGCACACTCAGCCGGCACTGGACCTGGACGCGCTGATCGGTGGGTTCAAGCCACTGTTCCGGGCCCTTGATCCGGAGAAGGTCAACAACATCGCCACCGCCATCATCACCGTCTTCCAGGGGCAGGGCGGCACCATCAACGACATCCTCGACCAGACGGCACAACTGACCTCGCGCATCGCGGAGCGTGACGAAGCGATCGGCGAGGTGGTCAAGAACCTCAACATCGTGCTCGACACCACGGTCAAGCACCGCCAAGACTTCGACCAGACCGTCGACAATTTCGAGAAGCTGATCAGCGGCCTGAACGAGCATGCCGAACCGTTTGCCGCAGGTATCGCGAACATCAGCAACGGGGCCGGAACGGTGGGGGACCTGCTCGCCGACAATCGCACTTTGCTGCACAAGACGCTGAATTACCTCGAGCCCATTCAGCAGACCGTCGTCGACCAGAAAGACCTCTACGACGACCAGATTCACCGGACGCCCATTGGCGTGAACATCGTCGGGAACGCTGCCGGCAACTATGGGGACTGGGTCAACTTCTACCTGTGCGACCTCACGCTGAAGACGAACGGACTGCAAGCGGGTGGACCGGTCCGCACGGTCAAGATCTGGTCGCAACCGACGGGTAGGTGCACGCCGTAATGAGGACGCTGGAACCCGCCAACCGGAAGCGCATCGGCCTGATGGGCCTGATTGTGACGGTGATGGTCGTCGGTGTCGGTCAGACTCTCACCAGCACCCCGCAGCTGTTCGCGCAGCCCAGCTACTTCGGACAATTCACCGACTCTGGGCAGTTGAACAAAGGCGACAAGGTCCGCATTGCCGGCGTCGACGTCGGCCAGGTCGAGGCCATCAACATCGATGGCGATCACGTCGTGATGAAGTTCTCGACTGGAAGCCAAACCATCGGCACCGAGAGCCGGCTGGCGATCAAGACCGACACCATCCTGGGTAAGAAGGTGCTCGAAATCGAGCCTCGCGGCACCCAGACGTTGCGACCCGGTGGCACGCTCCCGCTGGGTCAGAGCACTACGCCCTACCAGATTTACGACGCGTTCTTCGATGTCACCAAGGCCGCCGCCGGCTGGAACATCGACACCGTCAAGCAGTCGCTGAATGTGTTGTCGCAGACCATCGATCAGACCTACCCGCATATCAGCGCGGCGCTGGACGGGGTGGCTAAGTTCTCCGACACCATCGGCAAGCGCGACGAGCAGGTCACCCATTTGCTGGAGCAGGCCAACAAGATCGCCAGCATCCTGGGCGACCGGAGCCAGCAGATCGACCGCTTGTTCGTCAACTCCAACAACCTGCTGGCCGCGTTCAACGAGCGCAGCCGGGCGATCAGCGCGTTGCTGAGTAACGTATCCACGTTTTCGGCCCAGGTGGAGAACCTCATCAACGACAACCCGAACCTGAACCACGTCCTGGAGCAGCTGCGCGTCGTCAGCGACCTGTTGGACAAGCGTAAGGACGATCTAGCGCTGACGATTAAGAACTTCGGGAAGAGCGTTGCGGGCCTGAACGAAGCCGTCGCGTCGGGGCCGTATTTCAAGGTGCAGCTGACCAACCTGCTGCCTTACTGGATCCTGCAGCCGTGGGTGGACTCCGCATTCAAAAAGCGCGGCATCGACCCGGAGAACTTCTGGCGTAGTGCCGGGTTGCCGGCGTTCCGGTTCCCCGACCCGAACGGCACGCGGTTCCCCAATGGTGCGCCGCCGCCTTCGCCGCCGACGCTGGAAGGAACCCCGGATCATCCGAACCCGGCGGTGGCGCCTGGGTCGCCGTGCTCGTACACGCCGACGCCGGAATTGTTCCCGCGGCCTGGCAACCCCATGCCCTGTGCCGGTATCGACCAGAACCTGGGGCCATTCGGACCGAACGGGCCGTACCCGGCGCTGCCCGATGTGGCCTCCTCGCCGCCGAACCCCGCCGGTCTGCCCCCAACCCCGGGGATCCCGATCGCCGGGCTGCCCGGCCAGGTGCAACCCGATGTGCCGGGCACTCCGGTTCCCATCGCACCCGGGCCGCCGGGGGCGCGCACCGAGCCGCTGGGACCACTGCCCGGTCCGGCTCCGGCGAATCCCGCTGCGGCACCGCCACCAGGACCAATGCCTCCAGGACCCCCGCCCCCGCCGGGACCGGGCAATAACCTGCCGGCACCGTATATCGGCAACACAGGTGGAGCTGGCGGCAGCGGTGCGCAAGGAGGTAACCAGAATTGAGCACCGTCTTTGATTTCCGCAACGTCCGGCTGCCGAAGCTGTCACGGGCCTCGATCGTCATCGGCTCGCTCGCGATCGTGGCGGCACTGGTGCTGGGCTTCCTTGGCATCCAGCTCTACAAGAAGCTGACGACCAACACCGTTGTGGCTTACTTCCCGGTCGCGAACGCCCTGTACAACGGGGACAGGGTCGAGATCATGGGCGTCAAGGTGGGCGCGATCGACAAGATCGAGCCGGCCGGCGACAAGATGAAGGTCACCTTCCACTACTCCAACAAGTACAAGGTGCCCGCTGATGCGCAGGCGGTGATCCTCAACCCGACGCTGGTGGCGTCGCGGTTGCTCCAGCTGGAACCGCCCTACAAGGGCGGGCCGGTGCTGGCCGACAATGCGGTGATCCCTGAAGAGCGCACCCAGGTGCCGACCGAATGGGACGAGCTGCGCAACACCATCACCAACGTCATCTCCAAGCTCGGGCCGACCAAGGAGCAGCCCAAGGGCCCGTTCGGGGACGTCATCGAGGCGTACGCCGACGGACTGGCCGGCAAGGGCAAGCAGATCAACACCACCTTCAACAATCTGTCGCGGGCGCTGACCGCGCTCAATCAGGGGCGAGGTGACTTCTTCGCGGTGGTCCGCAGTCTCGCGCTGTTTGTGAATGCACTGCACGCCGACGACCAGAAGTTCGTCGCGTTGAACAAGAATCTGGCGCAATTCACCAACAGCCTGACCGGTTCGGATCAGGACCTGGCCAACGCGCTGCAGCAGTTCGACGGCCTGCTGACCACGGTGCGACCGTTCCTGGACAAGAACGCCGAAGTGCTCACCCACGACGTCAACCAGCTTGCGGACACCACCAACGCGCTGGTCCAGCCGGATGCCCTGAACGGCCTGGAGACTTCTCTACACGTCATTCCGACGGCGCTGTCGAACGCCAACCTGATCTACCACCCGGC
>NZ_DATNJW010000032.1:0-3613 GCF_035603715.1 Mycobacterium sp.
GGCCACCTCGTCGACGTTCAGTGTGTCCGGCTGCGTGGGCGCGCTCGTCGCGGACAGGCCGTAATCGGCGCCCATGATTCGTTCGGAGTTCGACAACAGCTTGGTCTCGACGACCATCGGGCAGAGCACCGATACCCCGATCCCGTTGTCTTTGACCTCGCGGGCCAGGTTCTCGGCCAGCCCCACGACGCCGTATTTCGCGACGCTGTAGGCGCCGAGGCCGACGTTGGGCATCAGGCCAGCGAACGACGCGGTGAAGGCGACGTGGCCGCCGGTGCCCTGCTCGAGCAACCTGGGCAGGAAAGCCTCGACGGCATGGATCGAGCCCCACAGGTCGATGTCGATCACCCAGCGCCAGTCGTCGTGCGTCATCTGCGCGATCGGGCCTGCGACCACGATGCCGGCATTGCTGAAGACCACGTCGACCTGCCCGAGCAGACGAAATGCCTCATCGGTGAGGTGAATCATCTCCTTGAGATACCTGACATCGCACATCACGGCGTGCGCGTCGAATCCCTGGGCCCGCATGTGCGCGACCGCCTGCTCCAGCGACGGCTTATCGACGTCAGCGAGCACGACACGCGCTCCCCGCCTTGCGAACTCGGTCGCGGTCGCGAAACCGATACCGTTTGCGCCGCCGGTGATGACGGCGCCTTTGCCTTCATATCCGTTCATGGCGCGACGGTAGCCGATTGGCCTGGGCGCGCGGCGGCGGGCCCGGTCAGCGGGTGATGGCGTCCAGCGCGCCGCGGGTGTCGAGGTCGACGAATGCCGCCGCGTAACGCTGTGCCAGAGCCAGGCAGATCTCGGCACCTTGCCACGCATCGCCGCCGCTGAGCGTGGCCATCCAGATCGCCAACCCATGAGCGACCGACGCCCGATACCGCAGCCATACTTCGTCGGCGCTCGGCATCTCGTCGGCCGGCAACGAAAGCGCCCCGCGGTATTCCTCGATGAGGTCGCGCTCGCTGCGACGACGATCGTCAATCGTCAGCGCTCCCTGCAAGAAGTAACCGAGGTCCAGCGCGAAGTTGCCGCGCCGCACCATCTGCCAGTCGAGGAATCCGACGGTGTCGTCCGGGAGCACATAGGTATTGCCGATGTGCGGGTCGCCGTGCAGCAGCGTCTGCGGCGCCTCGGTCAGGGTGCCGATATAGCGGGCCCAGATATCAACGAACAGGTCAGTACCCGTCATCGCCGGAATCTCGGTGGGAACGGAATCGCCCAGTCGTTCATAGGCGATCTCGAGCGGCGCATATTCCAGTCCGGCGAACGCGACGAACGGCTCGACCCAGCTGAGCGCCGGATCGCTGGTGATCCGATCACCCCAATACTCGCTGTGTAGTTTCGCCAAACCGCGGACGCCGCTGGCTACCTGATCGACGGTCATCGGCCGCGTCGAGTCGCGTGGATCGGCGCCGCGTGCGACGACATCTTCCATGATCATCAGGAAGTCGGACGCGTCCTCGTCGATGATCGCGGTGTAGACAACCGGATGATCAAGCGGGAGAACGACTCCCGCGTTGAAGAGCCGTGGCTCGTGAAACAGTCCACTGGTGAGCGCGACGAGTTCGGCGTGCGCCGGATCGACCGCCTTGGCGAACACGGTGGCCGGTCCGGTTCCGGCCGAGTAGCTCAGCCCGAGTCGGGCCCGCCGGTTGGTACCGTCATCACGCAGTACCACCTCGACGTCGCTGACCACCGCATCGGGATGATGCCGACGGACGGCGTCGGTCATCCAGGCCGGGGTGATCTCGTCCCAGCCGGCGGGTATGGACAATTCCGAAAGCGTCACGGCGGAAGGCTATTTCAGGCAGCTGCCGCCGTCGATCGGTAGCGTGACGCCGGTGACGTAACGCGCCTCGTCGGACGCCAGGAACAGCACCGCGTTGGCGATGTCCTCGGGCTCGACCCAGCCGATCGGCAGGGTGTGCATCAGCTGGCCGACGACCTTCATGTCGTCGGGGCCTGGATGCTCCAGATCGGGGCGGAACAGCTTCATCGTGCCGTCGTTCATGAACAGCGGAGTATTGACGTTGGTCGGGTGCACAGAGTTGACGCGGATGTTCTGCGCGCCGAGCTCGACGGCAAAGGTGCGCATCAAACCGACTACACCGTGCTTGGCGGCGACGTAGTGACCGGTGTGCGGGTAGGCCTTGAGTCCGCCGACCGAGCTGGTGAGGATGATCGAGCCGCCGTTGCCGCCCGCGAGGATATGGGGCACACCGGCTTTCACGGTCTTCCACACGCCGCCGAGGTTGATGTCGATCATGGCGGTCCAGTCTTTTTCGCTGGTCTTGTCCAGCGTCTGGCCACCATTGCCGATGCCGGCGTTGGCGACGATGATGTCGAGCTTGCCGAGCTGCTCGACACCGGTGTCGACCGCGGCCTTGAGTGCGTCGTAGTCACGGACATCGACCTCGGCGGTGTAGATCCGACGGTTGTGGCCCTTGACCAGGTCCGCGGTCTCGGCCAGATCCTCGGGCGTGGAGGCCGCGATCAGATCCACGGTGTCGATCTTCTTGCAGATGTCCACTGCGATGATGTCGGCGCCTTCTTGGGCCAACCGCACCGCATGCGCGCGGCCTTGACCGCGGGCCGCACCGGTGATGAATGCGACCTTGCCTTCGACTCGACCCGCCATCATTTCCTCATTTCATTACTTGTGATTACTCAACCGATGACTGCCGGCATCGTGTCCCATCCACGCACGGTGGACGTCGGAGACAACGCAGCACGGTTGAGGTCGACTTGCCATTCGGGGAAGCGCTTCAAGATCTCCTCGAGCGCGATCCGCCCCTCCAGCCGGGCCAACGCCGAGCCCAGGCAATAGTGGGTACCGACGCTGAAGGACAGATGCTGGCGCGGCTCGCGGTGAATGTCGAAAACATCGCCGTCCGGCGGGAATTGGCGGTGGTCCCGGTTCGCGGAGCCGATGAGCATCATCATCGCGCTGCCCTCTGGCACCGTCTGCCCGTAGTAGGTGATGTCGCGGGTCACGTAGCGCGCCACGTGTGGAGCGGGCGGTTCGAAGCGCAGAAGTTCTTCGATGGCCCCGGGGATGAGGGCGGGGTTCGCGGCCAGTTCGCGCCGCTGGTCGGGATGTTCGGCGAGCACCTTGCCGGCCCAGCCGATCAGCCGGGTCGTCGTCTCGTTGCCGGCGCCGGAAACCACGCTGATGTAGGTGAGTAGCTCCTCGCGGGTCAGTCGCCGCGTGACGCCCTTCTCGTCGGTGAACTCGACATTCAGCAGATCGGTCATGATGTCGTCGGAGGGATGCTCAGCACGCCAGTCGATGAATTCGGCAAAGAACTCGCCGGTGTTCATGCCCTCGGCCGCCGCTTTCATCGGCTTACCAGCCTCGGTGCGCATCTGATCGTTCGTCAAATCCCTTGCGGCTTCTTGGTATTCATCGGGAATGCCGAGCAGCATGCCGATCACCCGCATCGGCATCTGCGCACCGAGGTCGCCGACGAAGTCGAAACTGTCGCCGCTGGCAACGGGATCCAAACTGTGAGCACAGAATTCGCGGATCTTGGGTTCGAAGTCGCTGATCTTGCGTGGCGTGAACATGCGGGCCAGCAGTTTGCGGTGCATGTCGTGGAGAGGCGGG
>NZ_DATNJW010000033.1:0-21636 GCF_035603715.1 Mycobacterium sp.
GGCGATGACGATGTAGGAAGCCGGTGCGAATCCGGCGCGGTCCCGCCACTGTCATCGGGGAGCGAACCTCACTAGCCACGGCCGCGAGCTGGAAGGCGAGGCGAGCAGCGATCCGAGAGCCAGGACACTCGCGTCGTCGCATACTGCGAACCGGGACGGTGTATCCCGAGAGAGCTGACGAGTCGATGTCACGTCGTTTCTCGGCCCCCGCTGAGCCCAGCACTGCGGACCTACCGGCCATACTGGCCGAGATCGCGCAGATCAATCCCTATTTCGCCGTCGGCACCGGGCCCGTCGACAACGGCTGGCGCTCCGTGCATCAGCTCTACACCGATCGCGACCTGCTGGGCGGCATCGTCGAGCGGGTGCAGGCCCGGCTCGGTGCGGCGGAGCCACGAGTCGCCGCATCGATCTTCTCCCTCGGCCTCGCTGCGCGGCTGTGGTCGATCGGCATCGGCGCCGTTGCCGGCCACCGACTGCTGCCCGCACTCGGCGCCGACGAGTTGCTGTTCGGTGAATTCGGCGGCCGGATCGCGTTGCATATCGCCCGCCCGGTCGTCTGGCGAGGTGACGACCTGGAAACCGGATTGGCTGACGCCGTCCTTGACGGGCACCTGACGCCGTTGTCCACGGCACTGCACCAGCTGACCAACGTCTCGCCCGAGTTGCTGCGCGGCAACGCCGGATCGGCACTGATGGGCGCGGCGCGGGAATATGACCGCCATCGAGCGGCGGCCGCCCCCGGCCCGGGTTGGCAACTCGCCTACCGTCTATGCGCCGACGAAAGACTATTCAGCACAATAAGTTTCAGCGAGATCGACTATCGCCGCAGCAGTTGCTGCCTGTACTACCGCACGCCCGGAGGCGGACTCTGCGGTGACTGCGTTTTCACCGAAATACCCGGCACCGTCGGCGGGAAGGACGCATCATGATTGCCGAAATGTCTGCGAGGGCCGAAATGTCCGGGAGGGAGGCCAGATGACCGCCCCGATCTTCATGGCCGCGCCCCCGGAGGTGCACTCAGCGCTGCTGAGCAGCGGCCCCGGCCCGGGCTCCCTGCTCGCTGCCGCGCAGGCGTGGAATTCGTTGAGCGTCACTTACACCGAGACTGCCGATGAGCTGACCGCGGTCTTGGAGACCGTGCAGGCCGGGACGTGGGACGGCCCGAGCGCCGAGGCCTACGTCGCCGCACACGTGCCGTATCTGGCGTGGCTGACCCAGGCCAGCGCCGACAGTGCCGCGACCGCCGCTCAACAAGAGGTGGCCGCGACGGCCTACACCGCCGCGCTGGCCGCCATGCCGACGCTGCCCGAGCTGGCCGCCAACCACATCACTCACGGTGTGCTGCTGGCGACGAATTTCCTTGGCATCAACACCATTCCGATCGCCCTGAACGAGGCCGATTACGCGCGGATGTGGGTCCAGGCGGCCACGGTGATGGGCACCTATCAAACCATCTCCGGCGCTGCGGTTGCGGCGTCGCCGCAGACCACCCCGGCACCGCAGGTCGTCAAAGCGAATTCCGCTGCGTCGACGGCCGATTCGACCCCAACGTTGCCACCCGACACCGAGCAGCAATGGATGGATTGGTTGCAGCAGATCGGCTACACCGATTTCTACAACAACGTCATTCAGCCGCTGATCGATGCGCTCAACAACGACCCCTACTACATATCGCTGCTGTCCGGGATCGATCCATATCTGACCGCGGTCGGCAATCCGCTTGCCTTCCTCAGCCCGTTCAACGTCGCGTTCGCGCTCGGCTATCCGTTGGACATCGGTTCCTACGTCGCCTTTCTGTCCGAAACCTTCTCTTTCATCGGAGCAGACCTCACCGCTGCGTTCGCGTCGGGTAACCCGTTCGCTATCGGGGTGACGCTGGTGCTCGACACCGTCGAAGCGATCGGCACGATCATCACCGACACCATCGCACTGCTGAAGACCTTGCTCCAATCCGTGGTGCTGCTGATCCCCACGGTGCTGCCACTGTTGACCGTGCCGTTGATTCCATTGGCGGCGGCACCGTTGGCGGGCTTCGCCGGCCTGGCCGGCCTGGCCGGGCTGGCTGCGATTCCGCCGCTGCCCATTCCCCCGCTTCCGACGCCCCTCGCCATGGCGGCACCACCGGGCCCCACCCCCGCGCCCACGCCCGCTCCCGCGCAGGCCGCCATCCCGGCGCAGGTGGTGACCGCGGCCCCGGTGCACACGCCACCACCGCCGCCGCCGACGCCGGCCGGCCCTCCGCTGGCCACCATGCAGGGCTACCTGTACATGGTCGGGGTCCTGTCCGCGACGGCGCGCAGAGCGGCAAACCAGGCGGCCAAGGCCAAGGAAGTGCAACCGGCCGAGGACACCGAAAACCCAGCTGCGGCAGCGGCCCCGAAGAAGACGCCGGGTGGTAGGCGCCGACGCGCAGGCGTCGAACGTCTCGGGCGCGGCCACGAATACGTGGATCTGGATGACGAGCCGACCGCATACCCCTCGACGCAAGGGGCCGGACCGCTCGGCTTCTCCGGAACCGCGACCAAAGTCAGCGCCGGTGCGGCGACCGGACTGGCCACGCTCGCCGAAGACGACTTCGGCGCCGCGCCCCGCATGCCGATGATGCCGAGCACGTGGGGCAACGAGTCACCGGACGCAGCCGACGAAGACTGACGACCCTCGCGGGATTCAGCAGCCGCAGTCCTCGCCGCGCCACGACTTGACGCCCTGCCAGATCGAGGCGGCGGCGATGCCCAGGCCGACCACCGGATCGAACCACCAACAGGCGGGCCAGATTCCGACGAAGGCGAGGCCGACCAGGACCGCCGCGGCTTGCGCACCGCACAGGTAATTCTGGGTGCCCTCGCTTGCAGTGGCCGACGAACCCAGCCGTTCGCCAAGGGAGTGCTTCAGACGGCCCAGGATCGGCATCAACACCAGCGAGGCAGCCGTCAACGCAATACCGATCACCGAAGTCTCGGCGTGGTGCTGGTCGAGCAGGTGGTGGATGGATTCCGCGGCGATATACGGCGCGGTCAGCCAAAACGACCACGCGACGCCAATCTGCGCGCGACGTTCAGCGGTTGGCGAAGAGGTGCGTGCACCGGAGAACCGCCAGGCGACCATTGCGCTGGCCAGCGCCTCCGGCAGGCTGCCCAGCGCCCACCCGGTCAGCGCGATCGAGCCGACCGCCAGGCCCTGCCACAGACCGACCACGCCCTCGGTGAGCATGGCCGCCATGCTGACCCAGGCCAGCCGCCATGCCCACTGCGCGCGGTGCCGCCATTGGGTATCGTGCGCGACGGGCTGGCAGTGCTCGGTTTCGGCGCAGCAGGCGTCGGCGACCAGGCTGGCCGGATCACCGATCGAACGGGATTCGGTCACCAGGTGATGTTAGGTCAATGCGCAACGGGGCCGCGCCCGCCACACCTTGGGGCTGACCTCAGGCAGGCCCCAACGGCCGCTTCATGGTGCAGACGATGCTCCACTCGAAGTAGAACTCGCCGCCCTTGTCGTAGCCCGCGAAGTGGTGCGAGACCTGAACGCGCTGCACCGAGGAGTTGACGACCTCCCACCCCTCGGCTCCGTGCGCGTTCGTGTGCCGATTCGCCTCGTCGATGACGACCTGCAGGGATTCATTCGTCACGCTGATGAAGGTGGTCTCCCACCGCCGGGGGGACCATTTGCCGTCTGACGCCACCCCGGAGTCGGGCACAGGCGTAGGTGCGCTCATAAGGCGGTACCGTACGCGGCCGCGACCCAGGAAAAGTGAATGGAAATTGACCGATGCGTTAAGTGATGTCGATGACCGCGGCCGCCCAACGCCCGCAACACTTTCGCGACGGATGATCCTGACCCGAACGTTCCGCCCCCAGCACCTCCGCCGACCCCGTTGTGCACCCCGTGCGGTGCTTGTCCATTGTTGACCGATCTGCGACTAGAACGGCGTTGCGGCACACCGTCACAAGGAAACTCCCAGGATCGGGTCGCTACCCTGGCGTGCATGGCGCGCATGGACAACGACACCTGGGATCTGGCGACGAGTGTGGGAGCCACCGCCACGATGGTGGCCGCGGGCAGGGCCCGGGCCACCCGAGCGGGGCTCATCGACGATCCGTATGCCGGACCGCTGGTGCGGGCGGTCGGCGTCGACTTCTTCACCCGCTGGGCAAACGGTGAGCTCAGCGCCGACCAGGTCGACATTCCCGGCCATCCATGGGGCATGCAGCCGATGACCGACGTGATGGCCATCCGCACGCGTCTGATCGACCAATTCATCACCGACGCGACGGCATCCGGCATCCGCCAAGCGGTGATTCTGGCCTCCGGCCTCGATGCGCGCGGCTACCGACTGGCTTGGCCGGCCGACACGGTGGTGTTCGAGATCGACCAGCGCCAGGTGACCGATTTCAAGGCCACCACGCTGGCCGCAGCGGGCGCCGAGCCGACCGTCGACCTGCGCACGGTACCGATCGATCTGCGCGACGACTGGCCCGCGGCCTTGCGACAGGCGGGCTTCGACCCGCACCGACCCACGGTGTGGGTGGCCGAAGGCCTGCTCGCATTCCTGCCGCCGGACGCTCAGGATCGCCTGCTGGACAACATCACCGAGCTCAGCGCCGACGGCAGCCGACTGGTCGTCGAGATCTTCCTGAGCGCGACGGAGTCGTTGGAGGTCATGCACACCGCGGCGCAAAAGTGGTACGAGCAGGGCCTGGACGCTCACATCGATGACCTCTGGTACGGCGGCGAACGTCACGACGTCGCGACGTATCTGGACGAACGCGGTTGGCAGACCACCCGGCAGCGGTCCGGACAGTTGCTGGCCGATGCCGGGCTGCCAGTACCGAAACGAAACGACGGCCAGACCGAAAATTATTACTGCACAGCGCAACTCGGCGCACGCTAGTCGTCACCCCAGCAGGCACTGCCAGAAGCCGACGTCGTGCCAGGCGTCGTGTTTGTAACCGGCCTCGAGAAGATGTCCGACGCGGGCGAACCCGTGCCGCTCGTGCAGGCGGACGCTCGAATCGTTGGGCAACGCGATCACCGCGACCGCGCTGTGGAATCCCTGCTGGCGCAGGCGGTTGAGTAGCTCGGCGTAGAGCGCGTCACCGACCCCGCGCCGGTGCGCCGACGGATCCACGTAGATGGTGGATTCGACGGTCCAACGGTAGGCGGCCCGCTCATTCCACGGCCCCGCGTAGGCCACTCCGATGACGTCGTCCTGGTCGGTCGCGACCAGCCAGGGAAATCGCTGGTGCCGTTGCGCCCACTGAGCGCGCAACTCCTCGACGGTCTGCGGCTCGGTCCGAAAGTTGAAGACGCTCTTCTCGATGTAGTGGTTGACGATCTCGCAGACCCGTTCGAGGTCGTCGTCGGTGGCGGGCCTGACCCGCGGCGCGCTGCGACTCACGTCGCTTTCGGGCGATAGCCGTCGAGGTCCTTTTCCTCGAGCGATCGTGCCAGCAGTTCGCCTTTTCCGGTCAGCGACAGCCACGCCGAGAACATCCATTTCTCGGGATCGCCATAGTGTTTGACATACACGTGAGAAATCTTGTGCAGCGCATGGTCGAGCGAATGATGCCAAGCCTCAAAGCGTTGCGTCTTGCCGACGGGCGCGCCGATCCTGAACAGTTCGTCGCTCACCCATTCGCGAATGGCGTCCAGTGTCTCGTTCTGCACCTCTACCGGAGTGGCCGCCGGAGTCTGGTGTTTGACCCGCCGATCCACCGCATTGAGATCGATCGGGCCACCGAGAGCATCAATCAGTAGCTGATTACGCACGACTTCACGTGTGTTGCTGGTCATCCTGGTCACCGTACAGATCGCGCACGTTAGCCGATACCGCTGGCCGTGCGGGAAGTCGCTGTAGCGTGCTCCTCATGGTGGATTTTGCTCTGCGCTCGTGTGGACTGCGTGGACACGCGACCTTCGCTCCCGATGAGCCGCAACTCCGCGAGCGTCTGACGGTCGACACCCCAGCCGGAGAAGCCTGGCGTTGCTTGCGCTGCGAGACCTTTGTCGTAGGCCCGCCGCGGCGTAGCGGACCGGCCAACACCGCACCGGAAATTCCCCGTGGGCGCTTCCTACGGGATCGGACGTTGATGCGTGCGCTCGCCATCGAGCGCGCGCTTCGGGCCGTGATTTTTCTGGCAGTAGCCGCAGGCGTGTTCAAGGTCAACGGGTCACGAGAGCGGTTGCGCCACGCGTTCGACCAAGATCTGCCGTTGCTCAAGCCGTTGGCAAACCAGATCGGATGGAATCCGGATCACTCCAAGATCATTCACGCGATCTCGCACGCATTCTCACTGTCATCATCGACGTTGACGTGGATCGCGGCGGGTCTTGTCGGCTACGCGGCTATCGAGCTGGTGGAGGCGGTCGGATTGTGGCTGATGCAACGGTGGGGCGAGTACTTCGCGGTGATCGCCACCAGCGTGTTCCTTCCGCTGGAAATCTACGAGCTGACCGAAAAGATCACGGCGCTGCGGCTTTTCGCTCTCGCTGTCAACATCGTCGCGGTGGTGTGGCTGCTCTGGAGCAAACGACTGTTCGGGCTGAACGGCGGCGGCGAGGCGTACCGGAAAGAGCACGAAGCAGAAAGCCTGCTCAGCGTCGAGACCGCGGGGCTGAGCGGAGCCGCGGCCGGCGCAACGGCATAGCTACGACTTCGCTTGCAGGGCGGCCTGGTGTTGCAGCGCGTAGGCAACCGCGTGGGTGCGGTTCTGCACGCCCAGCTTGGTCAAGATCGCCTCGACGTGGTGGCCGACCGTCTTGGGGCTGATGTGCAGTTCGGCGGCGATCTCTGGGTTGCTGAGCCCGGCGGCAAGTAGGTCGAAGACCTGGCGTTGGCGCCCGGTCAACGCGTGGGGATCTGAATCCTTGTCCGCCTGCCGCGTCCGCGGGGCCCGCTCGCGCAACACGGCCAGCCGCTGCTGGGCGCGGCGGGCCGCTGCCTTGGCGCCAAGCTCGCGGAATGTGGCCAGCGCCTCTTTCACGGCGGAGACGTCGCCGCCGAGTTTCGCCAGCGCCGCATCGTACCGGCAGCCGCGACCCATCCATGCTTCGGCGGCACGCTGCCATTGCCCGCTGATCTCCAAGTCGAACGGGGTGAGCGGATCTTGGACGATGGCCTCGATTGTCCCGCCGGCCAAACGAACCCAGCGTTGCAGCTGGCCTGTCTGCCATGGATCGGCGTGTTCGGGGGAGCACGCCAGACCGGCCAGCGCTTCGGCGAGGGCCACCTCGTCTTCGCCGGCCAACCAGGCCACCTCGGCGCGGGCCGCCCACACCGCGCCGAGATGGACCAGGTTGCCGGGTTGCGTGTCGGCAGCGGTCTCACCAACCAGCGCAGCCGGCGGCGGCTGGCCACGACGCGCTCGGAGCAGAGTAAGCGTCACCAGCGGCAGGATGCGGTGCTGTGGGCTGAGCTCAGGCCGGGTGACAATCTGTTCGGCGGTGACGGCGGCGCGATCCCAGTCTCCGCCGTGCAACGCCGCCAGTGTCGATGCGGCGGTCAGCAGCGAGCTGAACATGCCGAGGTCGCGCTCATCGCAGAAGCTGGACGCCTCAGCCAGATAGCCTTCGGCACGGCCTAACTCGCAGCGCAGCACCGCATACCAATAGATGAGGACGCCCAGCACCCCCGCGTGTTCTTCTAGCCCCTCGGTCGACAGCGCCTCTCGCCAGACGCCCGCCAATTCGTCCCAGCCGGTGCCGGTGCTGAATACGGTGGCCAGGGCCGTATAGCCGCGGGCTCGGATATCGACTGCTGGGTCGTGCAATTCGCGAGCGAGGGCCAGCGCGCGAGCCGCGTAATCGGCGCAGACCGGATCCAACGCCAGCGCGCTGATGTGTGCCATGTTGATCAGCGACCAGGCCAGCTGCGGCGACGGCCCAAGATCTTCCAGCAACCGCAACGAGGCGTGCGCCGCATCGATGGCTTCGTCGGCGCGCCCCAGCGGCTGCAGCAGACGCGACAGCCACCGTAGGCCGTCGCCCTCTTCGAGCTGATCACCGAGCCTGCGCCGCAACGTGATCGCCTCGCGCAACGATGCGACCGCCGGCTCGGCCTGCCCGCTCAGGTAGCTGGCGAACGCGTGTCGCTCCAGCCAGACAACGCGGCGGTCATCGGCAGCCGTGCCGGTACAGCGCAACGCGAGGGTATACAAGCTCGCGGCTTCCCGATTGGCACCCAGCGATGCCGCCCGTTCGGCCGCGGCGATGCCGTAGCGGATCGTTGCTTCGATCTCACCGGCCTCGTCGGCATGAAATGCCAACGCCGCCAGCGCATTCGGATCGTTCGGTGGCTGCGCCAGGGCAGTCAGCGCCCGCCGGTGCAGTTCGATGCGATCGAAGTCGGGGATCTGCGCCACGGTGGCCCGACGGGCGAGTTCGTGACGAAAGCCGACCAGTTCCCCTTCGGCGGTCAACACGCCGGCATCAAGGCACTCATGCAGTGCAGTCCGGGCCTCGGGGCACATTTTCTCCAGCAAGGAGACCTCGGCGCGCGGGCCGCACACGGCAACCGCATGCGCCGTTTCACGCGCCTTGGCCGACAACCGCCCAAGCCGGCCATGTACCGCCTCGGAGATGCTGCGCGGCAGGCCTTTCCGGGTGAGCGCATGCGGTCCGGCGGCCAGCACCTCGGTGACGAAGAACGGGTTACCGCCGGTGACGTCGTGTAACCGCTCCGCATTGACTCCGCTGCCGGCAGCCAATGCCGACACCGCAGGTAAACTCAACGCCTCCAGAGCAATTCGGCTCACCGCGGCGTAGTTCGCCAGGTCTCCCAAGGTGATAGCAAGCGGGTGGGCGGCGGCGAGTTCGTCGTCGCGGAACGAGATCACCAGCAACAAGCGCAGCGTTGCGATACGTCGCGCCAGGAATCGGACCAGATCCAGGGTGGCCCCGTCGGCCCAATGCGCGTCCTCGATCACCCACACCCATCGGTCGCGGTCACCCAACGCCGCCAACAGTTGTCGATAAATCCGTGCGGTATCCCCCGAGTCGACGGCCGCAGCCAGCCCGGCCCCCGCCGCGGCGTCCAGCCCGGACAGCGCATCGGTTAACGGTCCGAGCGGGCGCGGCGCACCCAGCGGGTCGCACCAACCGCGTAAGACCCGTGGTCCGGAATCGAGTTGGCCGACGAACTTGGCGAGCACTGCGGTTTTGCCGACGCCGGCTTCCCCGCGCAACAACACCACTTCCCCGGGGCCGCCGCGAGCTACCCGGCGCGCCAGCGCCCCCAGTTGGGCCAGCGGCGCGTCGCGTTCCAGCAAGCCATACCCCAAGGTTGGCTCCCATCCTCGCTGCGCGCCTGCGGCGCCATGTCGCAAAAATAGGGCGATTACCCCATGAATCGAGCTGGCTGTCGCACACTCACAAGAGCGCGCCCACGTGCAGACACGAACACAGCAAACGCATTTACGGGACTAATGCCATTTTCGACTGTAGCTTCACCGGCCCTCGCACGCGCGGCAACAGCAGATTGACATAAGTCAATTAGGCACGTAGCGGACTGGTCACGAACCGGTGAGTTGCTTCGCGCCGCTCTCAGCGCAGCAGCGCGCGTGACATCACCACGCGCTGAATCTGATTGGTGCCCTCGTAGATCTGAGTGATCTTGGCGTCGCGCATGAACCGCTCCACCGGGAAGTCGGTGGTGAATCCGGCCCCGCCGAAAAGCTGTACAGCGTCGGTCGTGACTTCCATCGCCACATCGGAGGCAAAGCATTTCGATGCGGCCGAGATGAAGCCAAGGTTCGGCTCGCCGCGCTCGGCCCGGGCGGCCGCGGTGTAGACCATCAGCCGGGCGGCCTCCACCTTCATCGCCATGTCGGCCAGCATGAACTGGACGGCCTGGAACGTGCTGATCGACTCGCCAAATTGCTTGCGGTCCTTGGTGTAAGCGATCGCGGCATCGACCGCGCCCTGGGCGATGCCCACGGCCTGCGCGCCGATCGTCGGGCGAGTGTGGTCCAGCGTGGCCAATGCGGTCTTGAACCCGGTGCCGGGTTCACCGATTATCCGATCGCCGGGGACCCGGCAGTCCTCGAAGTACAACTCGGTGGTCGGAGAACCCTTGATACCCAACTTCTTTTCCTTGGGCCCGACGCTGAATCCCTCGTCGTCCTTGTGCACGATGAACGCCGAGATGCCGTTGGCGCCCTTGTCCGGGTCGGTCACGGCCATCACCGTGTACCAGGTCGACTTGCCGCCATTGGTGATCCAGGCCTTGGTGCCGTTCAGGATCCAGTCGTCCCCGTCGGCCTTGGCCCGGGTCCGCATCGAGGCGGCGTCGCTGCCGGCCTCGCGCTCGCTCAACGCGTAGGAGGCCATCGCGCCATCGGAGGCCAGCGACGGCAACACCTGCTTCTTCAGCTCCTCCGAACCGCGCAGGATCAGGCCCATCGTGCCCAGCTTGTTCACCGCGGGGATCAACGACGCCGAGGCGTCGACGCGCGCCACTTCTTCGATCACGATGCAGGCGGCGACCGAGTCCGCACCCTGACCGCCGTACTCCTCGGGAACGTGTACGGCGTTGAAGCCGGACGCGTTCAGCGCCTGCAACGCCTCCTCGGGAAAGCGGGGCTGCTCGTCGACGTCCGCGGCATGCGGGGCGATCTCTTTTTCCGCCAATGCGCGAATCGCCGCCCGCAACTCGTCGTGCTCCTCAGGCAGCTTGAACAGATCGAACGACGGATCTCCAGCCATCCCAGCCTCCTTAGCTACTCGCCGGTAACTTTACCTTGACGCTTTTTCAGCGCCGCATCCTTGGCCAGCACCGACTCCGCCAGCACCTTCTGGAAAGCCACGATCCGGTTGCGCAGCGCGGGATCCGACACCGCCAGAATGCGCACCGCGAGCAGACCCGCATTGCGGGCCCCACCGATCGACACCGTGGCCACCGGCACCCCGGCCGGCATCTGCACGATCGACAGCAGCGAATCCAGCCCGTCCAGCTTGGCCAGTGGAACCGGCACGCCGATCACCGGAACCGGCGTGGCCGAGGCCACCATGCCGGGCAGGTGGGCCGCGCCGCCGGCGCCGGCGATGATCACCTCGACACCGCGGTCGGCGGCCTGCTGCGCGTAGTCCAGCATGCGCTGCGGGGTGCGGTGCGCCGAATACACGCCTACCTCGTAGGCGACGTCGAACTCGGCCAGCGCGTCGGCGGCGTCGGACATCACCGACCAGTCGCTGTCGCTGCCCATGATCACGCCAACCCTGGCGTCGCTACTCATGCGGGTCCCATCCGTCCGTCCATTCGCCGTCTGACAACCAGTGTGCCGCGCGCTCCGCGCGTTCACGCAGGTTTGCCAACTCGGCAGCGTCGGTGCCGAGGAAATTGATGTGCCCGATCTTGCGGCCGGGGCGTTCTTCCTTGCCGTAGAGATGAACCCGGGCGTCGGGCATGCGCGCGAACAGGTGGTGCAACCGCTCGTCGAGCGACATCGTCGGCGTTTGCGCCGCGCCCAGTACGTTGGCCATCACCGTGACAAGGGTGATGGTGTCGGTATCCCCCAGCGGGTAGTCCAGGACCGCACGCAGATGCTGCTCGAACTGGCTGGTCCGCGACCCGTCCATGGTCCAGTGCCCGGAATTGTGCGGGCGCATCGCCAGCTCGTTGACCAGCAGCTCTCCGTCGACGGTTTCGAACAGCTCGACGGCCAGCACACCGACCACGCCCAGCTCGGCGGCCAGGCTCAGCGCCAGCCGCTGCGCCGCCGCGCCGACGTCGTCGGGCAGCGCCGGGGCCGGTGCGATCACCAACACGCAGATGCCGTCGCGTTGCACGGTCTCGACCACCGGCCAGGCCGCGCCCTGCCCGAACGGCGACCTGGCCACCAGCGCCGCGAGTTCACGGCGCATCGCGACCCGCTCCTCGACCAATACCGGTACGCCAGAATCTAGATATTGACCGGCGATCGCGCGGGCCTGCGCCAGATCGGCGGCCAGTTGCACCCCGCGACCGTCGTACCCGCCGCGGACCGCCTTGACCACGATCGGCCCGTCTATCCGTCGGGCGAACTCATCGACGTCCTCTGGTCGCTCGACAGCTGCGTAACGCGGCACCCGCGCACCGAGGGCTTCCAGCCGTCGCCGCATGACGAGCTTGTCCTGCGCGTGTACCAGCGCCTCTGGCGGCGGCGCGACGTTGACGCCCTCCGCAACCAGCCTTTCCAGCAGCTCGGTGGGCACATGCTCGTGGTCGAAGGTCAGCGCCGCACAACCGGCAGCGACGCGACGCAGCGCCTCGAGATCGGTGTGCGAGCCGATCACCACGTCGGGACTGACCTGGGCGGCGGGATCGGAGGCGTCAGCGGCCAGTACACGCAGGCTCTGGCCCATCGCGATCGCCGCCTGGTGGGTCATCCGGGCCAGTTGGCCCCCACCGACCATGGCGACCTGGGGCGAAGCGTTGGGGGTACTCGGCACGGCAATCATGGTGTCATGGCCGCTGAACGGGTGATTTAGCTGGCTGTGACACAGTCACAGAGCACCCTTAATCAGTAATACGTAGACTGCGACATTGTGTCCTTCGCCGATGCCACGATCGCCCGACTGCCGGGGCCGATCCGCCCCTATGCCGAGCGCCATCACGAGCTGATCAAATTCGCGATCGTCGGTGCGACGACATTCATCATCGACTCGGCGATTTTCTACACGCTGAAGTTGACGATCCTGGAGCCCAAGCCGGTGACCGCCAAGGTCATCGCCGGCATCGTCGCGGTCATCGCGTCGTACATCCTGAACAGGGAGTGGAGCTTCCGCGACCGCGGCGGCCGCGAGCGTCACCACGAGGCCCTGCTGTTCTTCGCATTCAGCGGCGTCGGGGTGCTGCTGAGCATGGCGCCCCTGTGGGTGTCCAGCTACGTTTTCGACCTTCGGGTGCCGATGGTGTCACTGACCGTCGAGAACATCGCCGACTTCGTCTCGGCCTACCTCATCGGCAACCTGCTGCAGATGGCCTTCCGCTTCTGGGCGTTCCGGCGCTGGGTGTTCCCCGTCGAATCCGCCCGAAGTGGCGACCAGGCGCTGGAATCGACGTTCACCGCGGGCGGAATCGCCGAGGTGTTCGAGGACGTCGAAGCGAACGGCACGGTCACGTTGCTGGGCGCTTGGCTGGCGCGCCGGAATCGGGCGGATCAGCTCGGCGATTCCTCGGACCCCAGGGTGTCGAAAACCTCGTGATACAGCAGCGCGTGGACCTGCTCGACGCGCGGAATATCGTAGAACTCCAACGGATCTTGGGACGCTGACTCAACGATTAGCGTGCCGGTGCGCAGTATCCGGTCGATCAGCCGGTGCCGGAATTCGACGCTGTTGATCCGGGCCAGCGGGATGTCGATGCCGCTGCGGCTCAACAGCCCGTGCCGGAACATCACCCGCCGGTCGGTGATGACGAAATGTGTAGTGAGCCAACTCAAGAACGGCCACACCGTCAGCCAGCCCAGGAGCACCAGCCAGATCGCGCCGATGACCCAGAAGACGACCCGTTTGGCGCTCGGGTCCCACGTGGTGCCGTTGACCACCGCGCAACCGAACGACGCCGCCGCGCTCGCCAGGATCAGGACGGTGACCGGCCAGAAAAGTCGCTTCCAGTGCGGGTGGCGGTGCAAAACGACGTGCTCGTCACCAGCCAGCACGTTGTCGGGGTAGCCCACGCTGGCACCTTAGACGTTGGGACGCAGGTGCGTGATGTCTCCGGCCGAGATTGTCACCGTCTGGCCGCCGGTGTCGACACACAGTCGCCCGGTTTCGTCGACGGCCCGCGCGACACCGACCACCTCACGGTCACCGGGCATGCTGGCCCGGACCCGCGAGCCCAGCGTCACGCTGTAGCGCTGATAGTCGGCGACCAACGCGGGATCTGCGCCCCCTGCGGTCCGCCACGCGTCGATGCGCACTGCCAGCTCGCGAAGTATTGTGCGCGCCAGCGCATTTCGATCGGTAGCCGATGAACCGAGCATCAGCAGCGATGTGGCCACCGGGTCCGGCGCTGCTTCGGCGGTCAGCGTCACGTTGAGCCCGAGGCCCAGCACGATCACCGGCGCCGGCGAGGCCACCTCGGCGAGAATCCCGGCTAACTTGCCGCCACCCACCAGCACATCGTTCGGCCACTTCAGGCCGGCCTCGACACCCAGCGCGGCCAGCGCGTCGGCCACCGCGACCCCCGTGGCCAGCGGCAACCATCCCCAACCCGTCCGGGGTACCGAGCCGCCGGCGACTCCGACCGACAAGGCGACCTGTGTCCTCGGCGGCGCCGACCATTGCCGGCCATGGCGGCCGCGGCCGGCGCTCTGGTAATCGGCAAGTAAGACCGACCCGTCGATGTCGGCACCGGCCTCGGCCCGTGCGAGCAGATCGGCGTTGGTGGAACCGGTTTCGGCGACGACATCGAGTTGACGCCACGGCATGCCGGGCCCGACCAGCCCAACGCGCAGGGTCGCCACATCCAAGGGCAATCTCAGTGAGTCCGACTCCACCACGCGAGAACCTCCGGCCCCCGGTCCAGTTGGGACGATCAAGGCAACAACTGTGGAAGATTACCGTCGGGCGGCCGCGCGGAACAAAGGTCCGTCAGCGGGACACGCGGGGCGCCGCGCGTGCGGGGTGGAGATCGCAATCTAAGGAACCGCTAAGATCGACAGCCATGACTTCCGAGACCTCGGTCGAGGCCCAAGCTGAGCACCATATCGACATTCACACCACCGCGGGCAAGCTCGCCGAGCTGCGCAAGCGCAGCGAGGAGACTCTGCACCCGGTGGGTGAGGCCGCCGTCGACAAGGTGCACGAGAAGGGCAAGCTGACCGCGCGCGAGCGCATCTACGCCCTGCTGGACGAGGGGTCGTTCGTCGAGCTCGACGCGCTGGCCCGGCACCGCAGCACCAACTTCGGGCTGGAAAAGAATCGGCCGCTCGGCGATGGCGTCGTCACCGGCTACGGCACCATCGACGGCCGCGATGTGTGCGTCTTCAGCCAGGACGCCACGGTGTTCGGCGGCAGCCTCGGCGAGGTGTACGGCGAAAAGATCGTCAAGGTACAGGAGTTGGCCATCAAGACCGGCCGGCCGCTGATCGGCATCAACGACGGCGCCGGCGCCCGCATCCAGGAGGGCGTGGTCTCACTCGGCCTGTACAGCCAGATCTTCCACAACAACATCCTGGCCTCCGGCGTTATCCCGCAGATCTCGCTGATCCTGGGCGCCGCCGCGGGAGGCCACGTCTACTCGCCGGCGCTGACCGACTTCGTGATCATGGTCGACCAGACCAGCCAGATGTTCATCACCGGTCCCGACGTCATCAAGACCGTCACCGGCGAAGACGTCACGATGGAGGAACTCGGCGGTGCGCACACGCACATGGCCAAGTCCGGCACCGTGCACTACGTCGCCTCCGGGGAGCACGACGCGCTCGACTACGTCCGCGATCTGCTGAGCTACTTGCCGCCCAACAACTTCACCGATCCGCCGCGTTATCCGGTGCCGGTTCCCGAGGGCGCCATCGAGGACAACCTGACCGAGGAAGACCTCGAGCTCGACACGCTGATCCCAGACTCGGCCAACCAGCCGTACGACATGCACGAAGTAATCCGCCGGATCCTCGACGACGACGAGTTCCTGGAGATCCAGGAGGGCTACGCGCAGAACATCGTGGTCGGGTTCGGCCGCATCGAGGGTCGCTCGGTCGGGATCGTGGCCAACCAGCCGACCCAGTTCGCCGGCTGCCTGGACATCAACGCCTCGGAGAAGGCCGCGCGCTTCGTGCGCACCTGCGACTGCTTCAACATCCCGGTGGTCATGCTGGTCGACGTACCCGGCTTCCTGCCGGGCACGGGTCAGGAATACAACGGCATCATCCGCCGCGGCGCCAAGCTGCTGTACGCCTACGGTGAGGCCACCGTTCCCAAGATCACCGTGATCACCCGCAAGGCCTACGGCGGCGCCTATTGCGTCATGGGTTCCAAGGACATGGGCTGCGACGTCAACGTCGCCTGGCCGACCGCGCAGATCGCCGTGATGGGTGCCTCGGGTGCGGTCGGCTTCGTCTACCGCAAGCAACTCGGCGAGGCAGCCAAGGAGGGCAAGGACGTCGACGCGCTGCGGCTGGAGTTGCAGCAGGAGTACGAGGACCACTTGGTCAACCCTTACCTCGCGGCCGAGCGAGGCTACGTCGACGCGGTGATCCCGCCGTCGCACACCCGTGGCTACATCGGGACGGCGCTGCGCCTGCTGGAGCGCAAGATCGCCCAGACGCCGCCGAAGAAACACGGGAACATTCCGCTGTGAGTCAAGTGAGTGGAACGAACGCAGTGAGTGACGGGAACGAGACGAACGGTCGGTCCCCGGTGAGCGACGACATCGAAACGCCCGACGCCGCACAACCACACGAGCCGCACATCCGGGTGCTCAAGGGCAACCCAACCGACGACGAGGTGGCCGCGCTGATCGCGGTGCTCGGCAGCGCTGGGGGCGGTAGCGGTGAGGTGGGTCAGCGGGAGGTCAGCCGGTGGGGACTGCCGGTCGACAAACTGCGTTACTCGATCTTCAGCTGGCAGAAGCTCACCCTGGTGCAACGGACTCACATGCGGCGAGACTGGCGCAATTGACCCGCGTCGTGCTCGGCTCCGCTTCGGCGGGCCGGCTGCGGGTGCTGCGTCAGGCCGGTGTCGAGCCGTTGGTCGTTGTGTCGGGCGTGGACGAGGACGCGATCATCGCCGGGCTGGGACCCGACGCCGCTCCGGGCGACGTGGTTCGCAGCCTCGCCGAGGCCAAGGCCGATCACGTCGCGACGATCGTGGACACCGTGGTTGCCGCGGATTGTGTTGTCATTGGCTGTGATTCGATGCTCTACATCGACGGCCGACTGGCCGGCAAGCCCGCATCGACCGATGCGGCGCGACGCCAGTGGCAATCGATGGCCGGCGGTTCCGGTCAGCTGCACACCGGACACTGCGTGGTCCGGCTACGCGCCGGCAACATCAGCCGGCGAGCAGCCGAATCATTTGTCACCACAGTGCATTTCGGCACACCGACGGCCGCGGATCTGGATGCCTATCTCGTCAGCGGCGAGCCGTTGGCGGTTGCCGGAGCATTCACGCTGGACGGACTGGGTGGCTGGTTCGTCGACCGCATCGAAGGCGACCCGTCCAACGTGATTGGCCTGAGCCTGCCGCACACCAGGGTGCTGCTGGAACGTGTCGGTGTGTCGGTCGCTGAACTCTGGCTGGCCAACTCGGGCTGACGGGTGACTGTCGCGTGCGTCAACGCCGCGGCAGCCGACGCGAACCGGCAGGTAGGCTCATAGTGTGCCTCTACCAGCAGATCCCAGCCCGACGCTGAGCGCCTACGCCCACCCGGAACGGCTGGTCACGTCCGACTGGTTGGCCGGCAACCTGGGCCGGCCGGGACTGGCCATCGTCGAATCCGATGAAGACGTGCTGCTCTACGACGTCGGCCACATCCCCGGGGCGGTCAAAATCGACTGGCACACCGATCTCAACGACCCACGGGTGCGCGACTACATCGACGGGAAGCAGTTCGCGGAACTGATGGACCGCAAAGGGATTTCACGCGACGACACCGTGGTGATCTACGGCGACAAGAGCAACTGGTGGGCGGCCTACGCGCTGTGGGTCTTCACGCTGTTCGGTCACCCGGATGTGCGGCTGCTCAACGGCGGACGCGACCTGTGGACCCGCGACGGGCGCGACACCACGCTGGACGTTCCGAGCCGAACCTCCAAGGGCTATCCCGTCGTGGAGCGCAACGACGCACCGATCCGCGCGTTCAAAGACGACGTGCTGGCCGTCCTGGGCTCCGAGCCGTTGATCGACGTGCGCTCGCCCGAGGAGTACACCGGCAAGCGCACCCACATGCCGGACTATCCCGAGGAAGGCGCGTTGCGCGCCGGCCACATCCCGTCGGCCCGGTCGATCCCGTGGGGGAAGGCCGCCGACGACAGCGGACGGTTCCGCAGCCGGGACGAGCTCGAGGAGCTCTACGGGTTCATCGAGCCGGACGACAAAACCGTCGTCTACTGCCGCATCGGCGAGCGGTCCAGCCACACCTGGTTCGTGCTGACACATTTGCTCGGCATCCCCGGCGTACGCAACTACGACGGCTCGTGGACCGAATGGGGTAACGCCGTGCGAGTGCCGATCGTCGCCGGTGAAAGCCCCGGAACCGTCCCCGCCTGATGAGCATGCCCGCGCCGCTGGCCGAGGTCCTCTCCGATTTCGCCGAAGTCGAAGGCCAGGACAAGCTCAACCTGCTGCTGGAGTTCGCCAACGACCTTCCGGCGTTGCCCGCCGACCTCGAAGAGGCGGCGATGGAGCCGGTGGTCGAGTGCCAGTCGCCGCTGTTTTTGCACGTCGACGCCCATGACCCGGAACGGGTGCGGCTGTATTTCAGCGCGCCCCCCGAGGCGCCGACCACCCGCGGCTTCGCGTCGATCCTTGCCACCGGGCTCGATGAACAGCCTGCCGCCGACATCCTGGCGGTCCCCGAGGACTTCTACACCGACCTCGGTTTAGCGGCCATGATCAGCCCGCTGCGGCTGCGTGGAATGTCGGCGATGTTGGCCCGAATCAAGCGCCGACTGCGCGATTCCGGCTGAAGTAGACACCGGGTCTTGTCGCCCACGGCGCGCCGCTTAAACTTCCCCCGACACGACTTGTAAGAATTTCTCTTAGACACGTGAGAAGTGTTCACTCCCAGGAGGCGCAGTGCCTAGTCACGCCAGCTCGACGATCGCCAAGGTTCTCGTCGCCAATCGCGGTGAGATCGCGGTGCGGGTGATCCGCGCGGCCAAGGACGCCGGTCTGCCCAGTGTGGCGGTGTACGCCGAGCCGGACGCCGACGCTCCGCACGTGAAGCTGGCCGACGAGGCCTTCGCGCTGGGTGGTCAGACCTCCGCGGAGTCCTACCTCGACTTCGGCAAGCTGCTGGAGGCCGCCGAGAAGTCCGGCGCCAACGCGATTCACCCCGGCTACGGCTTCCTGTCCGAGAACGCCGACTTCGCCCAGGCGGTGATCGACGCCGGGCTGATCTGGATCGGCCCGAGCCCGCAGTCGATCCGCGACCTCGGCGACAAGGTCACCGCGCGCCACATCGCCGCCCGCGCGCAGGCTCCGCTGGTGCCCGGTACCCCCGACCCGGTGAAGAACGCCGACGAGGTGGTCGCCTTCGCCAAGGAGCACGGCGTGCCGATCGCGATCAAGGCCGCCTTCGGCGGCGGCGGGCGCGGCATGAAGGTGGCCCGCACCATCGAGGAGATCCCCGAGCTGTTCGACTCGGCGACCCGCGAGGCGGTCGCGGCGTTCGGCCGCGGTGAGTGCTTCGTCGAGCGCTACCTGGACAAACCGCGCCACGTCGAGGCACAGGTGATCGCCGACCAGCACGGCAACGTGATCGTGGCCGGCACCCGCGACTGCTCGCTGCAGCGCCGCTTCCAGAAGCTGGTCGAGGAGGCGCCCGCGCCGTTCCTGACCGACGCGCAGCGCAAGGAGATCCACGAATCCGCCAAGCGGATCTGCAAGGAAGCGCACTACTACGGCGCCGGCACCGTCGAATACCTGGTCGGCCAGGACGGGCTGATCTCGTTCCTCGAGGTCAACACCCGTCTTCAGGTCGAGCACCCGGTCACCGAGGAGACCGCGGGCATCGACCTGGTGCTGCAGCAGTTCAAGATCGCCAACGGCGAGACACTGGACCTCACCGAAGACCCCACCCCGCGCGGACACGCCATCGAGTTCCGGATCAACGGCGAGGACGCCGGACGCGGCTTCCTGCCGGCACCCGGCCCGGTCACCCGCTATGACATCCCCACCGGGCCCGGTGTCCGACTGGACTCCGGCGTCGAGGCCGGCTCGGTGATCGGCGGCCAGTTCGACTCCATGCTGTCCAAGCTGATCGTGTACGGCGCCACCCGCGAGGAGGCCTTGGCGCGGTCACGCCGCGCGCTGGACGAATTCCACGTCGAGGGACTCGCCACCGTCATTCCATTCCACCGCGCCGTGGTGTCCGACCCGGCATTCATCGGCGACGGCAATGGCTTCACGGTCCACACCCGCTGGATCGAGACCGAGTGGAACAACACCGTCGAACCCTTCACCGGCGGCGAACCTCTTGACGAAGACGAAGCCCTGCCGCGGCAGAAGGTGGTCGTCGAGGTCGGTGGCCGCCGGCTCGAGGTCTCGCTGCCGGGTGACCTTGCGTTGTCCAACGGCGGCGGTGGCGACGCGGCCGGCGTCATCCGCAAGAAGCCCAAAGCGCGCAAGCGTGGCGCACACGGCGGCGCTGCGGCGTCCGGCGACGCGGTGACCGCCCCGATGCAGGGCACCGTGGTCAAGGTCGCCGTCGAAGAGGGGCAAGAGGTCTCGACCGGCGACCTGGTCGTCGTGCTGGAGGCGATGAAGATGGAGAACCCGGTCACCGCGCACAAGGACGGCGTGATCACCGGATTGGCCGTCGAAACCGGGGCGGCCATCACCCAGGGCACCGTGCTCGCCGAGATCAAGTAACGCGGCCGCAGCGTTCGTCAAACACTGTGGACCCCGTCGAGATCAACGCCGGGCAGTGGTATCTGCGCAGCCTGCGGGCCGACGACCGCATCGACGACCGTCCCGCGCTGGCCGATCTCGGCGAAACCGACCCGGAGTACGTCGCACGCAGGGACGCCCAGTGGACCGCGGACTCGCGCTACTCGTGGGCGGTGTGTGAGCCCACCACCGGTGAGCTGTTGGCCGAGGTGACGCTGGATCCGGCGACCGGAGCGATCGCCGCCCGAGCGCGGGCCGGCCACGACGACGCGGCCGGCGCCGCAGCCGAGTCGGTTCGGCGTTTTGCCGCCGCAATCGTTGCGCCTGAACATGATTCGAGCTGACGCCACCGACCACCCGACCAGGCTTTCTGAGAAACACTCTCATACGTTGTGGGCGCACAGTGGTCGGGGTAGTGTCTTAACCAGGTTGAGTTCGCAGCCGCCCTTTCTAAGCGTTAATTGACGTAAGGGGAGGCTGGATTCGCCCAGTTTCTCCTCACGCGCGGAAGCCAACCGCTTGACGTGATCCACAGCTTGCTTGTCGACTGATGGAGTCACTAGATGTCTGCTCTACACCCGAACTTTGCTTCGCCGGTTCGTGAAACCGACGCGGCACTTCCACCGCCCGACTGGGAGAACCATTCCGCGCGGTTCACCGCGGAGTGGGATTCGTCTCGCGTGGTGGTCGCTGTCCACGGTGAACTCGACGCATCCAATGCCAGTCAGCTCGCCGACTACTTCGACCTGTGCATGGCTCACTCCACACCGCTGATGCTGGACCTGAGTCGGCTGGAATTCTTTGGCACGGCTGGCTTTTCGGCGCTGCACTTGATCAACGTCAAGTGCGCGGGTGCCAATCTGCGCTGGGCCGTGGTCCCTAACAAGGCGGTGTCCCGGCTGCTTCGCATCTGCGATCCTGACAACGTGCTGCCGCTGGCCGCGTCGATAGATGACGTACCGGACGCCGACGACGAAAACCAGGATCCGAACCGGTTATTCCAGCTCGTCCCGTAACCGCGCCAGCGATTTAGCCAGCAATCGCGAGACGTGCATTTGCGAGATGCCGACCCGCTCGGCGATCTGCGTCTGCGTCATCGAGTCA
>NZ_DATNJW010000034.1:0-7692 GCF_035603715.1 Mycobacterium sp.
ATCCAGCCTTCCGACTCCAGGAACCGGCGCTGAGCTTCGCGGGGCAGCAGCGCTTCACGATCGTGGAGTTGACGCACGAAATCGATCCGCGCCTTGGCCGTCTTCAGCGGGTCGAGCATCTGAAAGCCGGTGCGCGCCAACCAACCTGGAATGTCCAACCGATTGAAGACATGGTCCGCCATGAAGGTGGCGACACCGGGCGCAATGTTTGGTGGAAGCCCCATCGGCAGCGCCGCCAGGGTGTCTACCGGTGAACCGAACGTCACGATACTTGCGACGCTCTTCGAGCGTCGGTAGGCCGCCGCTTGATAGCAGAACATACCGCCCTGCGAATAGCCGGCCAGGTGTACGTCGCGCCCAGTGATGTCGGCGATGGCGTCCAACGCTTCGCTCAGCGCGACGATGTGGTCGGCCAGATTCCGGCGCATCCCGCCTTCGATCTGATCGGGCGAGCCGAAGTCGATCACCCAGGGATCCAGCCCGGCGGCATGCAGAATGCCGACCGCCCCCTCATCGCGGGTGACATCCCACATGTTTGCCGACATCATCATCGGATGCACCAGAAGCACCGGTTCGCCGGCCTGCGGATGCCCGGGTCGGCTGTCCGGCGGGAAATAACGCCGGAGCTTGTACATCTGCGTGCTCTCGACAGTCTGTGACGGCGACGGAGAGTTGCCGGTTTCCAGTCCGCCGAGTCGCAGGACTTCCAGGCCGTTCTGTGCGGTCGCCAGCAGGCGCTCAACCGGTCGAGTGACCGCTGAAAACCTCAGATCCATGCCGCCGCTCCCCTCGAACGAAGACCATCATGTGCTGCGCGCGGGCCCGACAGCGTGCACATCATGGCACATCACAGGGGGTGGGCTACTTGCTTTGGTCACGGTGCCGGCCCGCTCGACCAGCCTAGTCGCTCCGCCTCGCCGACCTCCTCGCCGCGTTATGCGTCTAGGGTCGGGCCGGTGGCACACCTGCTAGGCGCCGAGGCCGTGCACCTCGAATATTCGACTCAGGTTGTGTTCGAATCGGTGACCGTCGGCATCAGCGACGGCGATCGCATCGGCATCGTGGGCCGCAACGGCGACGGAAAATCCAGTTTGCTGGATTTGCTCACGGGCCAGGTTCGCCCGGATGCCGGACGGGTCACGCAGCGCAGCGGACTGCGCGTGGGTGCACTGAGCCAGGCCGACATCCTGGATTCGGAGAGCACGGTGGCGTGGACGCTGGTCGGCGATCGTGCCGATCACGAGTGGGCCGGTGATCCGCGGATCCGCGACGTCGTCAGCGGCCTGGTGTCCGACATCGGGTGGGACGCCGTGATCGGCACGCTGAGCGGTGGTCAGCGGCGGCGAGTCCAGTTGGCGGCGCTGCTGGTCGGTGAATGGGACGTCATCGCCCTCGACGAGCCGACCAACCATCTGGATATCGAGGGCATCACTTGGCTGGCTACCCACCTGCGTCAGCGCTGGGCCCGTAACACCGGCGGGCTGTTACTGGTAACCCACGACCGCTGGTTCCTCGACGAAGTTGCAACTTCGACGTGGGAGGTGCACGACGGAATCGTGGAGCCGTTCGAGGGCGGCTATGCCGCCTACGTGCTCCAGCGGGTCGAACGCGATCGGATGGCCGCCGTCACCGAGGCCAAACGGCAGAACCTGATGCGCAAAGAGTTGGCCTGGCTGCGGCGCGGTCCCCCGGCTCGTACGTCGAAACCGAAATTCCGTATCGACGCGGCTAACCAGTTGATCGAAGACGTGCCACCGCTTCGCAATACCGTCGAGCTCGCCAAACTCGCCACCGCACGGCTCGGCAAGGACGTCGTCGATTTGATCGATGTCTCGGTCTCGTTCGAAGGCCGGCCCGTGCTGCGCGATGTCGAATGGCGGATCGGACCAGGCGAACGCACTGGCATCGTCGGCGCCAACGGGGCCGGCAAGTCGACGTTGTTGGGACTGATCACCGGCGCAGTCCAGCCGGACAGCGGAAAAGTCAAGCGCGGCAAGACGGTTCAGCTGGGGATGCTAGACCAACGGGGTGACGAGCTGGTTCCGCTGGCCGGTGAACGAGTCGCTGATGTGCTCGGTCGGTTGCGCAGCGGCTACGAGGTCGACGGCCGCGACGTGACACCCGCCCAATTGCTGGAGCGTCTCGGGTTCGCGGGGGGTCAGCTTTCGGCGCGGGTCAGTGAGCTGTCGGGTGGGCAACGTCGCCGACTGCAGCTGATGTTGACGCTGTTGGCCGAACCGAATGTGCTGCTGCTCGACGAGCCCACCAATGACGTGGACACCGACATGCTGGCCGCCACCGAAGACCTTCTCGACTCGTGGCCGGGGACGCTGATCGTGGTCTCCCACGACCGCTACCTATTGGAGCGCGTCACCGATCAGCAGTACGCAGTCCTGGACGGCCGGTTACGGCATCTGCCCGGTGGCATCGACGAGTACTTGCGACTGACACCCAAGGTGGCGGTGGAGCGTGCCGCACCGGCGGCCCCCAGGTCTTCGGAGTCGACGCAGATCTCCGGGGCCGAACTGCGCGCCGCCGAAAAGGAGCTCGGTGCCATCGATCGCAGGCTGGCCCGGCTGGCTGACCAGATCGCGGCCAAGCACCGTGAACTGGCCGAGCATGATCAATCCGACCACGTCGGCATCACCAGGCTCACCGAGCAATTGCGCGACCTGGAAGGCGGTGTCACCGAGCTGGAGAATCGGTGGATGGAAGTTTCCGAGATCCTCGAGTGAGTCTGGAAATCAATCACCGCAAAATATTTGGGAATTCAATCCAAAGTTCCGGAATTCGGGTGTGCGTTCCGAATTACTACGGTCGCGCTCAGCATATTTTAAGGTGTCGGCGAGCGAACGTCGCTTGTCCGGAATTTGGTCACCACCTCTGACAGGTTGAGAGATGTCCGCAATGACGCCACGCCGTACCGCTCTGGTGGTGTTGGCGACCGCAGGCTGGCTCTTCCTTGCGGTGATGTTGTTCGGCGGCAGGGGTTATCCGGGCGTCGGCCCGTTAGGCGCTGTGATCATGAGTGCCTTCGCGACTGGCTGCGCCGTCAATGCCGCTTGTGCTGCCCGTAGCGGCCAGCGATTTGCGTGGATTGCGCTGGCTGCCGGGCTGGGCGGCTGGGCGCTCGGTAATGCCCTGTGGTGCTACGTCGCCCTGCGAGGCGCGGCGCCGATTTCGGCTTCCGCTGCAGCTGAGTTGGGCTATGTGGTGTTGCCGTTATTTGCCTTGGGCGCAACGGTTCTCGTTCCCAATCGCGATGACTATCGGTTCGGCTTGGGCTTGCTACTCGACGTCATTCTCGTCGCCGTGTCGTTGTTTTTGGTGTTAGGCAGCCTGACCTTTGACGCGGCGGAACGGGCAAGCATCCCGCGCATCGTGTTGGCCGTCATTACCGCTATCTATCTGGGGCTCGTCGTCATTGCGTCGATTGTGGTGCGGACAGCCGAACGCGGCCGGAGGCTCTCGCCGGCGCTGCTGACGATGGGTTTTGCTGCCGTGGGTATCGCCGGCGTGTTAAACCTCCATGGAAACCGGACTGACCACATCCCCCACGACGGCGTGACTCTCGGGTGGATCAGCGGAATGTACTTTCTCGCACTGTCGGCACTCGCGTCGAGACCGGGGCCCGATCTCGACACCACCCGCGCATCTCACGCATTCTCGCGGCTGTCGATGTGGCTGCCGTATTTGCCCGTGTCGGTCGCGATCGTGGCATTTGCCGTGCGCTTCTGGCCCCCAGACTGGGGTAACGCGCTGATCTTCGCGGCCGGTATGGTCCTCTCCGTCACCGTGCTGCTGCGGCAGTTGCTAGTTCTGGAGCGGAAGCGACGTTTGCTCGAAGCAGTCGCCGACGCCGCGCTGCGGGACACGGTGACCGGTTTGGCGAATCGGCGGTTGCTCGACGAACGGCTGGCGCACGCGATGCAGTTACACGTGCGTCTGGCTGTCCCGGTCAGCCTGCTCAGGGTCAGAGTCGACGATTTCAATGTCGTCAATGAGACGTTGGGCTATGCCGCCAGCGAAGAATTATTGCGCAGCGTAGGGGCGCGGATCCAAGCCAGCGTCCGCGCCGACGATACCGTCGCGCGCATGGGTGGGGACGAATTCGCAATTTTGGTGGAAGACCGCCCCGAGGTCGCCGCGCAAGTTGGCAAAAGGCTTGCCAGAGCGTTCGACAGCGCGCTCGACATCGGGGCCAACCGTGTTTACGTGCATCTGAGCATCGGCGTGGCAACCGCAGCACCGCACGACGACACGTCCGTCACTGCCGGAGATCTCCTGGACCATGCTGAGGCCGCCCGGTCCCGTGCCGAGCAAACAAGTGCGACCGATATGCAGACTTTTACCCCGGAGATGGATGCCCATCTCGGCACACGGCAGTCGTTCCGCGACGGCATGGCCCGATTGCAGCTGCTCTGGGATCTGCGGCGCGCGATCGACGACCGCTTACTCACCCTGGTGTATCAGCCGCAATTCGGGCTGGCCACTGGCGCGATCTGCGGCGCAGAGGCGCTATTGCGTTGGGAACATATCACTTTGGGCTCTCTGGAGCCTGGGGAGTTCTTACCGCTGGTCCGCGAACACGGGCTGATGGACGCCGTGACCGACCTGGTGTTGTCGCGGGCAGTCGCGGACGCTTCGGGCTGGCACGCGGCAGGCACCGCGATCCCGGTCGCCATCAACATTTGGGCGCGTTCCCTCGACGAGGACACCCTGCCCGACCGCATCATGTCCGTGCTGGACGCCCACGGGATGCCGGCCAACCTGCTCACCGTGGAGATCACCGAGGAATTGGTGGTGGCGGACTTCGCCAAGGGTCGTGCCGTGCTCAATCGTCTCCGCGACGCCGGTATCCGGGTCTCGATCGACGACTTCGGCAGCGGCTACTCCACGCTGACCTATCTGCGCGAGTTGCCCATCGACGAGGTCAAACTCGACCGGCATCTCATCGCACCAATCCCCTACGATCAACGCGCCGCGACGATCGCACGGTCGGTCATCGAACTGGCCGCGGAATTCGGCATCGCCAGCGTCGCCGAAGGAATCGAGAACGACGAAACGGTGCAGTGGCTCAGGAGATTCGGTTGCGACGTCGTGCAGGGCAATTACTTCTGCGGCCCGCTGCCGGCCGGCGAAATTCCACAGGTTCCCTCGGTGCCCGCGCAGAAGGTCTAGTAGTTGTCTAGCGGCTTAGTTGCTCTTGAAGTCGCTCGGCGGAGGTCCGGACCGAATCGAGTTGCCGGGCAACCTGAGTGGGTGCGGTGCCACCGCGCGCGTCGCGTGAAGACACCGAACCTTCGATGGTGAGGACTTCCCGCACTTGCGGGGTCAGGTTGGCGCTGATGGCCGCCAGCTGATCGTCGGTCAGGTCCTTGAGCCCGACGCCGAGCTTCTCGGCCACCTGAACGGCAGCACCGGCGGCCTCATGGGCATCACGAAACGGAACACCTTGGCGCACCAGCCATTCGGCGATATCGGTGGCGAGCGTGAAGCCGGCGGGAGCCAGTGCTGCCATCCGCTCGACGTTGAACGTCAGGCTGCTCACCAGGCCGGCCATCGCCGGCAGCAGCAGCTCCAGTTGCGCCACCGAGTCGAACACCGGCTCCTTGTCCTCCTGCAGGTCCCGGTTATAGGCCAGCGGCTGAGCCTTAAGCGTCGCGAGCAGCCCGGCCAGGTTCCCGATCAGCCGGCCGGATTTGCCGCGAGCCAGCTCGGCGATGTCGGGGTTCTTCTTCTGCGGCATGATTGAGCTACCCGTCGACCACGAGTCGTGCAAGGTGACGTAGCCGAATTCGGTTGAGCTCCAGATGATGATGTCCTCGGCGAGCCGGGACATGTCGACACTGATCATCGCGAAGACGAACGCCGCCTCTGCGGCGAAATCCCTGGACGCGGTTGCGTCGATGGAGTTGTCGGCGGCCGCCGTGAAACCGAGTTGCTCGGCGATCGCATCCGGGTCCAGCCCCAGCGACGAGCCGGCCAGCGCCCCAGAACCATACGGCGACAACGCGGTGCGTGCGTCGAGGTCGACGATGCGGTCGACGTCGCGCAGCAGCGGGTGGGCGTGCGCGAGTAGATGGTGGGCCAGCAGGATCGGCTGGGCCGACTGCAGGTGCGTCTTACCCGGCATGATGGCGTTTGGATGAGCCGCGGCCTGGCCGGCCAGTGCCGCGACAAGGTCCAGCGCGCCCGCGGCCACGCGCCGGAGCGCGTCGCGCAGCCACATCCGGAACAGCGTGGCCACCTGGTCGTTTCGCGAGCGGCCGGCCCGCAGCCGACCACCCAGGTCGGGCCCGACCCGGTCGATCAGTCCCCGCTCCAGCGCGGCGTGCACGTCCTCGTCGGTGACCAACGGTCCGAAACTCCCGTCGGCGACATCCTCGGCCAAACTGTCCAGACCGGCCAGCAGCCCGTCGCGCTGATCGTCGGTCAGCAGTCCGGCGTTGAAGAGTACCTGAGCGTGGGCCTTGGACGCGGTGACGTCGTAAGGCGCCAGCACCCAGTCGAAGTGGGTGGATCTGCTCAGCGCGGTCAGCGCATCGGATGGGCCGTCGGCGAACCGGCCGCCCCACAGCGATCCCTCGTTGGTGCTCACGTTTCGTCGGTGGCCAGGTCCCGGCGCGCAGCCAGCTTGGACGACAGCCCGTGCACGTAGACAAAGCCTCTCGCCATCGACTGATCGAACGTGTCGCCCTCGTCGTAGGTGGCCAGGTTGAAGTCGTACAGCGACTCGGCGCTGCGCCGGCCGTTGACGGCAATATGTCCGCCGTGCAACACCATCCGGATCTCGCCGGTGACGTGCTCCTGCGTCGTGGCGACGAAGCTCTCCAAGGCGGTCTTCAGCGGTGAGTACCACAGCCCGTCGTACACCAGCTCCGCCCAACGCTGGTCGGTGTGGCGCTTGAACCGGCCCAGTTCACGCTCGAGGGTGACGTGCTCGAGTTCGGTGTGCGCGGTGATGAGCACCATCGCGCCTGGCGCCTCGTAGATTTCGCGGCTCTTGATGCCCACCAGCCGGTCCTCGACGACGTCGAGGCGCCCGACGCCCTGCGCGCCCGCGCGCCGGTTGAGTTCCTCGATCGCCTGCAGCACCGACACCGAGTTGCCGTCGATCGTGACCGGCACGCCACGCTCGAACCCGACGATCACCTCGTCAGGGGTGTTCCAGTTGACGGTGGGGTCTTCGGTGTAGTCGTAGACGTCCTTGGTGGGCGCGTTCCAGAGGTGTTCCAGGAAGCCGGTTTCCACCGCGCGGCCCCACACGTTCTGGTCGATGGAGAACGGGGAGCGTTTGGTGACGTTGATCGGAATGGCGTTCTCCTCGGCGAAGGCGATCGCCTTCTCCCGCGTCCACGCGTAGTCGCGGACAGGTGCGAGCACCTCCAGATCCGGCGCCAGCGAGGCGAATCCGACTTCGAAACGGACCTGATCGTTTCCTTTACCGGTGCACCCGTGCGCGACGATGCTGCCGCCATGCTCGCGGGCCGCTGCGACGAGATGTTTGGCGATGAGCGGACGGCTGATCGCTGACACCAGCGGGTAGCGATCCATATAGAGGGCGTTGGACAAGATGGTGGGCAGGCAGTAGCCGTCGGCGAATTCGTCACGGGCGTCGACCACGACGGCCTCGACCGCACCGCAGTCCAGTGCTCGCTGACGCACGACCTCCATGTCTTCGCCGCCCTG
>NZ_DATNJW010000035.1:0-8822 GCF_035603715.1 Mycobacterium sp.
GCTGGCCGCCCGCAGAAAGCTGCCGGTGGTGTTGTTCGCCGAAGGCGGCGGTGGCCGACCGGGCGACACCGATGTCGCCACCGTGGCCGGCCTCGACGTGCCGACCTTCCGCACGCTGGGCACGCTCAGCGGGCAGGTGCCGCTGGTATCGATCGTGTCCGGGCGTTGTTTCGCCGGCAACGCGGCGCTGGCCGGCACCTGTGACGTCATCATCGCGACTCCCGACGCCAACATCGGTATGGGTGGTCCGGCGATGATCGAAGGCGGTGGGCTCGGCCAATACCGCCCGGAGGATATCGGGCCGATCGACGTGCAGCGGCGCAACGGGGTCGTCGGATTGGCCGCCCGCGACGAGGAGCATGCGGTGTCGCTTGCAAAGCAGTACCTGTCTTATTTCCACGGCAGGCTGTCGGACTGGAAGGCCCCTGATCCGAGACGGGCACGGCATGTCGTGCCGGAGAACCGGTTGCGGGCCTACGACGTGCACCATGCGATCGACTCGGTCGCCGACGTCGGGTCCGTTTTGGAGCTGCGGGCCGACTACGGAGTCGGCGTGGTCACAGCGCTGGTCCGAGTCGAAGGTATGGCGTTCGGGTTGGTCGCCAACAGCAGTCATCATCTCGGCGGAGCCATCGACGCCGAGGCCGCGGACAAGATGGCCGACTTTTTGACTGTCTGCGAATCGGCTGGGCTGCCCATCATTTCGCTGTGCGATACGCCGGGCTTCATGGTCGGCCCGGATGCCGAAGTCGACGCCGCCGTCCGCCGGTTCAGTCGGCTGTTCATCGTCGGGGCACGGCTGACGGTGCCGTTCGGGATGGTCATCCTGCGCAAGGGTTACGGGCTGGGCGCGATGGCGATGGCCGGCGGCTCGTTTCACGCTCCGGAATTCACTGTTGCCTGGCCGACCGGGGAGATCGGCGGCATGGGTCTCGAGGGCGCCGTTCGGCTGGGGTTCAGCAAGGAATTGGCCGCCGTCGCCGACCCGGCCGAGCGGCAGAATCTGTTCGACAAACTCGTCGAGGCCGCGTATCAGCATGGCAAGGCACTGACGTCGGCCACCACCTTCGAACTCGATGACGTGATCGACCCGGCCGACACCCGGGGATGGATTGTCCGGTTGCTGTCCAAAGAAGAAGGGAATCGGTCGTGAAAGTTGCCGACAAAGTCGCTATCGTCACCGGCGGCGGTAACGGTATCGGGGCGGCGCTGGCCGCCAAGCTGGCGCACCAGGATGCCAGAGTTGTTGTCGCCGATATAAATTCACAGGCTGCCGACGCCGTGGCAAGCGGCATCAACGCCGACCGCGCCGGCACGGCCATCGCTTCCGGCGGCGATGTCTCCGATACCGAGCACATCAAGCAGTTGATCGCGCTGGCAGAAAACGAGTTCGGACCCGTCGACCTGTATTTCGCGAATGCGGGCATCACCGGCGTGTCCGGCTTGGACGTCACCGAGGATGAATGGGATCAGTCCATCGACATCAACCTGCGGGCCCACATCCGCGCCGCGCAACTGCTGGTGCCCGGATGGGTCGAACGCGGCGAAGGCTATTTCGTCAGCACCGCGTCGGCCGCCGGGCTGCTCACTCAGCTCGGGTCGGCGACCTACTCGGTGACCAAGCACGCCGCGGTCGGATTCGCGGAGTGGTTGAACATCACCTTCGGCGACCAGGGCGTGCGGGTCAGCTGTCTGTGCCCGATGGGAGTCAATACCAGCCTGTTGCATTCGCCGGGGGAGTCCGAGGATCCGTTGGCCCGCCTGGCCACCCGTGCGGTCACCAGCGCGGGCGACGTGATCGAGCCGGCTGACGTGGCAGAAGTCGTGTTGGCGGGCATCGAGGAGGAGCGCTTCCTGATCCTCCCGCATCCGGCGGTTCTCGAGATGTATCGGCATAAAGGCACCGACTACGACCGTTGGCTGCGGGGCATGCGCCGCTACCAGCACAGCCTGATGGAGGCACTGTGACCACACCAAACCTGAACGGCCGCACCGCGATCATCACCGGAGGTTCCCGGGGGATCGGGTTGGCCATCGCACAACGGCTGGCGCTCCAAGGGGCGAACATCGTGCTCACCTCCCGCAAGCAGGAGAGCGCGGACGAGGCAGCCGATCAGGTCGGCGGCAACGCCATCGGAGTAGCCGCCCACGCGGTGGATGAGGAGGCCGCACGGCACTGCGTCGATCTGACACTCGACCGGTTCGGCAGCATCGACATTCTGGTCAACAATGCGGGCACTAATCCGGCGTACGGTCCGCTGATCGACCAGGATCACGCCCGCTTCGCGAAGACTTTTGAAGTCAATCTCTGGGCGCCGCTGCTGTGGACCTCACTGGCGGCCAAGGCGTGGATGGTCGAGCACGGTGGCGCGATCGTTCACACCGCATCGATCGGCGGCATGCACCAGTCGCCGAACATGGGCATGTACAACGCCACGAAGGCCGCGCTGATCCACGTCACCAAGCAACTGGCACTGGAACTTTCACCGCGGGTGCGGGTGAATGCCATCTGTCCCGGCGTGGTTCGGACCAAGCTTGCCGAGGCGCTGTGGAAGGACAACGAACAGTTTGTCTCGCAGCGGACGGCGTTGGGACGCATCGGTGAGACCCCCGACGTGGCAGCTGCGGTCGCATTCCTGGTGTCGGACGAGGCGAGCTGGATCACCGGCGACACCTTGGTGATCGACGGCGGTCAGGTGCTCGGCAACGCGGGGGAATTCCGATGAGCGTCGACGAGCAGGCGGTTGCGCAGGATCTACACGCGCGGGTGCGGACGCTCCTGGCGGAGCACGATCCGGCGGGTGATCCAAGAGAATTCCTTGGAGCCCGTTTCGATGCGGGACTGGCCTGGGTGCACTTCCCCAGCGGCTCAGGTGGGCTCGATCTGCCACGTGGTTTTCAGTCGCTGGTCGAAGACGAGCTGGCCGCGGTGGGCGCGCCGGTGGGAGGGGGACCGCACAACGGCATCGGGATGGGCATGGCGGCGCCGACTATTGCCGCCTTCGGCACCGCGGAGCAGCAGCGAAAGTTCCTGCGGCCGTTGTTCACCGGAGAACACTTCTACTGTCAGTTATTCAGCGAGCCGGGTGCTGGATCTGACCTGGCCGGGGTCTCCACCCGCGCAGTGCGCGACGGCGACGACTGGATCGTCAACGGGCAGAAGGTGTGGACGTCGAGCGCGCAGAAAGCCCAGCGGGCGATCCTGGTCGCACGGACCGATCCCACGGTTCCCAAGCATCAGGGCCTGACCTACTTCGTGTGCGACATGACCGATCCCGGAGTCGACGTCCGGCCGCTGCGGCAGATCACCGGCGAAGCCGAGTTCAACGAAGTCTTTCTCACCGATGTCAGGGTGCCCGACGCCAACCGCCTCGGCGCGGAGGGCGGCGGCTGGAAGGTCGCGACCACCACGCTGAACAACGAACGCGTTGCCATCGGCTCAATGGCCGGCGGCACGCGTGAAAGCGGGATCATCGGCAAGGTCACCGACGCCTGGCGGGCCCAACCGCAGCTGCGCGACGCGGCGATGCACGACGAGCTGATGCGGCTGTGGGTGGACGCCGAAGTCATCCGGTTGACCGCCCTGCGGCTGCGCCAGCGGATGGCCGTCGGTCAGCCGGGACCCGAGGGCGCCGGGATGAAGGTGGCGTTTGCCCGTCTGGCGCAAGCGGTTTCGGGTTTTGAGATCGAGTTACATCCGGAAGAGGGATTCCAATACGACGACTGGACGATGCGTCAGCCGGAGGGGGTTGACTTCACCGGGCGTGAGCCCGGGTACCGCTACCTGCGGGCGAAAGGCAACTCGATCGAGGGCGGCACCTCGGAGATCCTGCGCAACACCATCGCCGAGCGCATCCTCGGTCTGCCGCCGGAACACCGGGTCGACAAAGACATCGCGTACAAGGACTTGGACAAAGGAACAGCCCGATGAGCGATCTCCTGTATTCCGACACCGAGGAGGCGTTGCGGGACAGTGTGCGTCGGCTGTTCGCCGACCGGTGCCCACCGGAAGCGGTAGCAGGCATCTACGATGGTGCGTCGCAAGACTTTTCCGGTGTCTGGCATACGCTGGCCGCCGAGCTCGGGATGGCCGGCCTGTTGGTCCCCGAGCAGCTTGGTGGCGCGGGTGCCAGTGCCCGTGAGGCAGCCGTTGTCATGGAAGAGATCGGGCGCGCCGTCGCGCCGGTGCCGTTTCTGTCCAGTGCCGTGCTGGCCACTGTCGCGCTGTTGCAGGCCGGGGACACCGACACCGTCAAGGGTTTGGCGGCGGGGTCGGTGACCGCGGCGCTGGCGGTGCCGCTGTCCACCGCGCCCAGCGACCCGATTGCCGGCGTCAGCGCCGCCGGTGACGGCCTGACCGGACGAATCACCAGCGTCGCCGGTGCGGGCGAGGCCGACGTGCTGGTGGTGCCGGTGACCGGTGCCGATGGACTGGAGCTGCACACCGTCGCACGCGACGCCGCGGGCGTCACCGTGTCGCCGATCCTGGCTCTGGATATGACGAGACCCCTGGCAAATGTCGACTTTTCCGGTGCCCCGTCATCACGTGTCGGTACCGCCGCCGATGGCGCAATCGCGGCGGCCCTGCAGACGGGTGCCGCGCTACTCGCGTCCGAACAATTGGGCGTCGCGCAGTGGTGTTTTGACACCACACTTGCTTATGCCAAGCAGCGCAAGCAATTCGGCCGAGCCATCGGTTCCTACCAGGCCATCAAGCATCGGCTCGCGGATCTGTGGGTCGAGCTCAATTCCGTTGCGGCGGCGGCCCGGTACGCCGCCGACACCTGCGCGCGACACGACGAGGACGCGTCGATCGCGGCGGCCGTCGCGCAGGCCTATTGCAGCGGCGCCGCCGTGCACGCCGCGGAGGAATGCGTCCAGTTGCACGGGGGCATCGGGATGACGTGGGAGTATCCGGCGCATCTCTACCTGAAGCGGGCCAAGACCGACCAGTTGGCGTTCGGCACCGCCTATCGCCACCGCGCCCGGCTGGCCGAACTGGTCGGCCTGCCACCGTCTCGAGGGGAGTAGGACATGGACAAGCGCATCCTTGGCGATCACCTCGAGGTCTCGGCAATCGGCTTGGGCTGCATGGGCATGAGCCGGGGCTTCGGACCTGCCGGGTCCAAAGCCGACATGATCGCGGTGATCCGCGCCGCGGTCGAGCGTGGAGTGACCTTCTTCGACACCGCGGAAGCTTACGGCGACAACGAAGAACTGGTCGGCGAAGCACTCGCGCCGCTGCGCGAACAGGTCGTCATCGCAACAAAATTCGGTTTCGCCTTCGGTGCCGACGGCAACGTCGCGGGACTGAACAGTCGACCCGAACACATCAAAGAGGTCGCCGACAATTCGTTGCGCCGGCTGGGCGTGGACACCATCGACCTGCTGTACCAACACCGCGTCGACCCCGAGGTTCCTATCGAGGACGTCGCGGGAACCGTCAAGGAACTGATCGACGGTGGGAAAGTGAAGCACTTCGGGATGTCGGAGGCGTCGGCGGCGACGATTCGCCGTGCCCACGCCGTGCAACCGGTGACGGCGGTGCAAAGCGAGTACTCCCTGTGGTGGCGCGAACCGGAGGGCCCGGAGACTGGGGTGCTCTCCACGCTGGCCGAACTCGGCATCGGTTTCGTGCCCTACAGCCCGCTGGGGAAAGGCTTTCTGACCGGAAGCATCGGCGAGAACACGCAATTCGACAAATCGGACATCCGCAACAGCATCCCGCGGTTCGGCGCCGACGTCCGCGAGGCCAACCGCGCCGTGGTCGATCTGCTCGAGCGGATCGCGGCTCGCAAAGGCGCGACGCCCGGCCAGATCGCGCTGGCCTGGCTGCTGGCTCAGCGACCCTGGATCGTCCCGATCCCCGGCACTCGGCGTCTGGACCGGCTGGAGGAGAACCTGGCAGCGGCCGACGTCGAGTTGAGCGACGACGACCTCCGTGAAATCGGTGACGCCGCAGCGGGTATCGAGGTCCAGGGCGCGCGTTATCCGGACTTCATGCAGCGGTTGATCGGGCGCTGACCCGGCGCGCCACGTCACCGTAGCGCTCGAAGCGCTCCCGATCGCCGACCGCGTTGTACAGCACCAGGCGCGTCGCCGTGCCCGCGTATTTGTCGGTCAACGCGTCACCCAGCGTGTCCCACGTCGACTCGGTGGCGAAGGCGGCGATGTGCTCGTCGGTGATTTGGGCTGCCATGCCGGCGAAGTCGCCGGCCTTCTGCTTCTCGCGAATCCGGGCGGTCGTGCCCTCGAACCCAGCCTCATCCCAGATGAACGCGTAGTTCGGTGTGCTCCCGTAGAAGCTCATGCTCGCGCGCACGGCCTCTCGTTCCTGGGCGCGTTCTTCATCGGTGTCGCCGACGATCGTCATCACCGGCACGATGATCGCGACGTCTGACGGCGAGCGACCGGCCTTCGCCGCGCCCTCGGCGATGTTGGGCAGCGCGTGCCGATTGATATAGCCCGGCTCGCCGAGCGGATGGATGTGCACCCCGTCGGCCACTTCGCCGGCCATTCGCAGCATCCACGGATTCACCGCGGCGATATCGACTTTGGGATCGGGCTGTTCGATCTGCCCCGGACTCCATTGCGGCGTAATGAAATCCAGGTCGTAGAACTCGCCGTGATGGTCGAGCTTTCCGGTTCGAAACGCGGAGAAGCAGGCTTTCACGGCGAGCAGGTAGTCACGCAACCGTGGACCGGGCCGCTCGAAGTCCACGCCATACCGCCGTACGACGTGAGTGCGCACCTGCGTGCCCAAGCCGAGCCGAAAATTTCCGCCGGTCGCTTCCTGCAACTCCCACGCCGTTGCCGCGGTGACGAAGGGACTCCGCGGAAAGGCCACCGCGACGCCCGTGGACAACTCGAGACCCGGCGCCGCCTGCGAGGCCACCGCGGCGTTGAGATACGCCGTGCGACCGGTCTCGGTGAACAGCAGACCCGAGAAGCCGGCGGATTGGGCTCGGCGGGCCAGGTCGCCGATCCGGCCCAACGGCTGCGGAATCGTCATCGCATCGACATGCATGGCGGATCAGTATGCCGTGGGCAACAACGTCGGTAGGCGTCAACCGCGCGATGCCGTGCGGAATCTCTCGCGATAGGCCTTCGGCGAGACGCCGAGGTGGTCGACGAATACGCGACGGAGGCTTTCGGGGCTGCCGAACCCTGCCATGCGCGCAGTGTCGGCGACACTGCGGCCAGCGTCGAGCGCGGCACGGGCGGCATCGATGCGCACCATTTCGACGTAGCGGGCCGGTGTCGTGCCAAGTTCCGACTGAAAAAGTCGAGTCAGCTGCCGAGCACTCAACGAGGCCCGCATGGCAAGAGCCTTTACGCTGTGATCTGCCGCGGGAGTGGCCGAGATCGCATCAGTGACCTTGCGCAAGGCTGACCGCGGCGGTAGTGCGGTCTCGACCAGCACCGAGAATTGCGATTGTCCACCCGCTCGCTTGAGATAGACGACCAACCATCGGGCCACGGAGCGGACCAGCTCGATGCCATGATCCATTTCGTCTAGCGCCAGCGCCACGTCGATGCCCGACGACACCCCGGCCGAGGTGAAGACATCGCCGTCGCGGACGAAGATCGCATCCGGCTCGACGGTGACGTTTGGGAAGGCCCGCGCAAACAACTTGACGTCATGCCAGTGCGTGGTGGCGCGCCGGCCGTTGAGGAGGCCGGCTTGGGCCAGGACGAACGACCCCGTGCAGATCGAGGCCACCCGCCGGGTGCGGCCCGCGATTGACTTGACCGCGTCGACGAGCTCGGGATCGATTGCCCGCCTGGGTAAGTCATCGCTGCCGGCCACCATGACGGTATCGGCGGACTCGATTGACGCAATGGCATCGGTGACGCCCAACCGCGTCCCGATCGAGGTGGTGACGTCGCGACCATCCACCGACGCGATTGCGAGCCGATAGTCCGCGCCGAAGCGGTTGGCTTCTGCGAACACCTCACCCGCTCCCGCGACGTCCAACATGGTCACGCCGTCGAAGACGACGATAACCACGACCCGCGACGGCGCGCCGGCTTCAGCCACGGGCTCATTGTGTCGCAATTTGTGGGAAAAGCGGCTGGAACGACTCCGGTGGGATAGCGGCATAGCGCCGCAAACTGAGGCTACGAAAAGGAAGGAACGATCATGACCGTTGAGTCCATCGAAACCGTTGCCGGCATCCGCGTGCCCGATAGCGCGCTGGCACGGGAAGTCACCGAGTTCATCCGCGATGTCGAAGACGACCTGCTGTTCAACCATTCCCGGCGGGTGTTCTTCTTCGGAGCCCTGCAGGGCTTGCGCCGCGGACTGCAACCGGACCTGGAGTTGCTCTATGTCGGAGCGATGTTCCACGACCTCGGGCTGACCGAGCGCTACCGCACCTCCACCATCCGCTTCGAGGTCGACGGCGCCGACGCGGCACGCGACTTCTTGACGCGGCATGGCGTTGACACAGCCGACGCCGAGAAGGTCTGGCTCGGTATCGCCCTGCACACCACGCCTGGGGTGCCGGAGTTCATGGCACCGGAAACCGCGTTGATACAAGCGGGTGTCGAAGTCGACGTGCTGGGCCTCGGCCGCAGCGACCTCGCTCCGGAAGTCCAGGCCGCGGTAACCGCCGCCCACCCGCGTCACGATTTCAAGAACCGCATCCTGGCGGCCTTCACCGACGGCATGAAGCACCGCCCGCAAACCACCTTCGGCACCATGAACGCCGACGTGCTCGAGCGCTTCGACCCCACCTTCGCGCGCGACAACATGGTCGAGCACATCCTCAACGGCAGCTGGCCGGAATAGCGGAACGGAGTAGGCACATGGAGATCTA
>NZ_DATNJW010000036.1:0-2962 GCF_035603715.1 Mycobacterium sp.
TCCGAAGAACCCGACGCCGACGAATACGAAACCGAAGAAGAGGCCGTCGAAGCCCGCCGCGCCTATCAGCGGTCGGTGCTGACCGGGCCGACGCCGTCGCTGGATGTTCCGCTCATGCGTCAGATCGTCACCCGTGGGGCCGTCACCGCTGCCGGCGCGACCACGGCCTGGGCTATCGGCCGCTGGACCCCTGGCACTGAAAGGCGCACCTCGACAATGGGATTGACCGCTCTGGTGACGACGCAGCTGGCGCAGACGCTGCTCACCCGACGGCACAGCCCGCTCGTCGTCGCGACGGCGCTGGGCAGTTCGGCGGTGCTGGTGGCGATCGTCCAAACGCCGGGCGTCAGCCACTTCTTCGGCTGCACGCCGCTGGGGCCGGTCGCCTGGACGGGTGTCGTCGGAGCGACCGCGGCGGCCACCGGGCTGTCGGTGCTCGCGCCCAACTGGTTGGCCAAAACCGCGGGAATGGTGCAGCCCGAATTAGCGTGATGGTGCCGCCTCGAATGTGCCTGTCTCGCAATACGAACCGTCCATGAGGTCGCCGACGTCCTTGACGTGTTCTGCTGGCTAGAAGCCAATCATCAATCGCACCATAGTCTTTGGCACTAATATCCGGCGCAGCAGACAAGTCGGTCGCTCCTGTACAGGGCATGGCGATGCTTGATCCAACGGGGCATTGAACCGGGCAAGCCGCCCGACCGTGTCCTATCTATTGAGCCGCCGGTCCGAGTCAAACTGACTGGCCAGTTACCTCAGTAGCCAGTTGCGCTGTGCGCTGCTGGGTGTGGGTCGATCCCGAGACGGCTGATGATGCGTCCACAGTGGAGGAGAAATCGAACATGACATCGACGATCGCCGAGTTGCATCGAGTCATCACTCATCTCGACGACGACGGTGGTGAGCGGATAAGCGCGCGAACGCAGCCCGGCCCGACTATCCGGCGAGACCGGCCGCCCCTCGGCCGTATTCGGATCATCGCTGCCAGTGACGGTGTGCGGCTGTCCGTGCGTGACTACGGGTCTCGCGCATCTGACCACACTGTGGTCCTTCTGCATGGGCTTTGCTTAGACCAAACGTCGTGGGATATTCAGATCGGTCAGCTGATCCGCCAGTGGGGCAATGACATTCGGATCATAAGTTACGACCATCGCGGCCATGGCGACTCCGCCGACGCGCCCATGCACACTTACCGCATCGAGCAGCTCGCCGACGATCTGGCCACGCTCCTCATAGCGCTTCGCGTAAAAGGCCCACTCACCCTCGCAGGACACTCCATGGGCGGTATGACAGCCCTGGCCTACCTCGCCCGGAGCGCCAGTCATCGCCCGGTTGAACCGAATTCGCTTGTCCTCGTGGCTACCGCTGCAGGCAAACTCGCCAACCGCGGCCTCGGCCGGCTCCTGGCCACCCCGGCGGCGAAAATTCTGCACGCGCTTGTGCGGCACACGCCTCATTCGGTGGCCGACGAGATAGCCCGGGCTCTCACCCGCCCGCTGTGGCCCGCCCTGACGAGATGTGCCGGATACGCCGCAGGCAGCGGTGCCCTCGCCGCTGTATCCGCCGCAAGCATCAATGCAACCCCATTGCCAACCAAAGTCGGGTTCCTTCCCAGCCTGCGGAACTACGACCAGTACCACACGCTTGGTTCTATCTCGGCCGCCACGACCGTCATCGCTGGTGGAGCTGACAAGCTCACCCCGCCCGCACATGCCCACGATCTAGCCGCCGGCATCCCGCGGGCCACGCTCGTGCACGAGCCCGGCGCCGGACACATGCTGCTACATGAGGCCGCGGACCTCGTCACAGACACAATCAGCCGGGCCCTCACACGATCCGCTGAACCACGTACACCACAGGATGTTCCGGCATGATCGGCCAAAACGGCCAAACGCCCGACTGCGAGATCGGCAACCGCACTTGCGCCAGCCAACGACCCTGATCAGTCGGGAGCCAAATGTGTCGGCCATCACATCACCGCACCGGATCGGATGTCACGGCTCTGGTTGTTGGAACCATCAGATTTATTCGCTAGATGGAGAGGGCCTTGCATGTGACTACGGATGTCCGCAACGAGGTCACCAACCCGTCAGGCTCAAGCAGCACCCGAGCAGAGCGACGGGAACGTCGAATCGCCGAGCTCTACGCCGCCGACCGTCAGTTCCGGGCGGCGAACCCGCTGCAAGACGTCATCGATGCCGCACAGCGGCCCGGACTTCGGCTTGCCGAGGTCATCGAGACGCTCTTCGAGGGCTACGCCGATCGGCCCGCACTCGGACAGCGGGCGCGAGAGCTCGTGGTCGACCCGGGAACCGGCCGCACCGACACGCGGCCGGTGCCCAGTTTCGACACGATCAGCTACGGCGAGTTGTGGACGCAGGTGCGGGCGGTCGCTGCGGCGTGGCGCCGGGATGAGACGTACCCGGTGAATACCGGGGACTTCGTTGCCACCGTGGGTTTCGCCGGGCCGAGCTATCTGACCGTCGAGCTGGTGTGCGCCTATCTCGGCTTGGTGTCGGTGCCACTGCAACACAGTGCCCCGCCGTCGGTGCTGAAACCGATCATCGACGAGATCGAGCCGCGGGTGCTCGCCGCGGGCGCGGCATATCTGGATCTGGCCGTCGAGTCCGCTTTGCACAGTGCCTCGCTGCGCCACCTCGTAGTGTTCGACTACCAGTCGCAGGTCGATGAGCACCGAGATAACCTCGCCCGCGCCAAGAAGCGCCTGCACGACGCCGGCATGTCGATCGTTGTGAGCACGCTGGACGAGGTCATCGAGCGCGGACGAGAACTTCCGCCCGAACCGCTCAACACCGACGACACCGACCAGCGGCTGGCCATGATCCTCTACACATCGGGCAGCACCGGGGCGCCTAAAGGCGCGATGCTCACCGAACGGACGCTGGCGCGGATCTACACCTCATCGCTTTTCGAGACTGAACACCCGGTGTTCAACGTGAAC
>NZ_DATNJW010000037.1:0-2301 GCF_035603715.1 Mycobacterium sp.
ATGCCGCCGCGGGCGTACCGGCCGCGCGGCGTGGGCGCGGAGTCGCCAGTGAGGTTGCGCTCGCGCGACTCGATTCGCCCGCTCGGGGTAATCGGCATCTCGGCTTCGCGAAAGCTTTGGTGCATGAGATGCCGCACACCCTGGCCGCGTTGGAGGCAGGCGTGCTGACGGAGTGGCGGGCCACCTTGATTGTGCGCGAAAGCGCGTGCTTGGACGTCGATGACCGGCGGACCCTGGATGCCGAGTTGTGCCGCGACCAAGCCGAACTCCAGGGCATGGGCGACGCACGGGTGGCGGCGGCTGCCAAGACGATCAGTTACCGACTCGATCCGCATGCGGTTGTCGAGCGGGCCGCCAAGGCAGCGACCGATCGGACGGTGACCATTCGGCCCGCGCCGGACACGATGGCCTATCTAACCGCATTATTGCCTGTGGCCCAAGGTGTCTCAGTCTACGCAGCACTGCGGCGGGAAGCCGATGTCTGCGCCGACGGGCGCTCGCGTGGCCAGGTGATGGCCGACACGCTCGTCGAACGGACCACCGGGCGAAGCGCGGCAGCGGCGACCCCGATCGCGGTCAATCTGGTGTTGTCCGACGAAACGCTGTTTGGTCGGTCCAACGTCCCTGCCACCGTCAGCGGCTACGGCCCCATCCCGGCGGCCGTTGCGCGCGGACTGGTCTCAGACGCCGTCACTGATCCACGGTCGCGGGCTAAGTTGCGCCGGCTTTACGCTCATCCGGACTCCGGAGCATTGGTGGCGATGGAGTCACGGTCCCGGTTGTTTCCCAAGGGGCTGGCCACTTTCATCGGGCTACGGGATGAGCGATGCCGCACACCGTACTGCGACGCACCGATCCGCCACCGCGACCATGCCCAGCCGTGGGCCGGAAGCGGCGAAACAAGCGCGGGCAACGGACTCGGACTATGCGAACGATGCAACTACGTCAAAGAGGTCGCCGGCTGGCGCGTCAAACCGAATATTGATGAAATTGGCAGGCACACAGCGCAATTCATCACACCAACCGGCGCGCATTATCGGTCGGCAGCGCCTCCGCGGGCCCCGGCGATCGCGAGAAGCGATGTTGAAGTCCGCATCGGTATAACGCTGGCTCGACACGCGGCCTAATCCAGCAGGTTGCGCACGACGCCGTCGGCCAGCAGCCGCCCCCGGTCGGTGAGGACCAGGCGCTCGCCCTCACGAGACAGCAGGCCGTCCTGGACAGCGACGGCGGCGCGCTCGCGCTCGGCCTCGTCCAGCAGGTCGGTCGGCAGACCTTGACGCAGCCGGATCTTCAACAGCACGTCCTCGGTGTGGCGGGTGGTGGCATCCAGCTGTTCGAAACCGGCGACCGGCAGCGCGTCACCGTCCAGTATCTGCGCATAAGCGTTGGGATGCTTGACATTCCACCATCGCGTCGCGCCGATGAAGCTGTGCGCGCCGGGACCGGCTCCCCACCACTGACCGCCGTCCCAGTACCCGAGATTGTGTCGGCACTCCCCGCCTGGCCGACTCCAGTTCGACACCTCGTACCAGTCGAACCCGGCCGCCGACAGCTGCTCGTCGGCCAGCTCGTAGCGATGCGCAAGGACGTCGTCGTCGGGAGCGTCCAGTTCGCCGTTGCGGACCCGGCGCGCCAGCGCGGTGCCCTCTTCGACGACCAGAGCGTAGGCGGACACGTGGTCGACGCCGGTGTCGATCGCGGTGTCGACCGATCGCAGCAGGTCGTCGTCGGACTCCCCGGGGGTTCCGTAGATGAGGTCGAGGCTGACGTGTTCGAATCCTTCGGCAAGCGCCTCGCGAGCCGCCGCCGCCGACCGGTTCGGCGTGTGGATCCGGTCCAGCACACCCAGCACCCGAGGCGACACCGATTGCATGCCCAACGACACCCTGGTGCAGCCGGCGGCGAGCGCCGCGGCGAAGAAGTCCGGCCACGCCGACTCCGGGTTGGCCTCGGTGGTCACCTCGGCGTCGGTAGCCAGCTCGAAGTTGTCTCGTACCGTTTTCAGCACCCGGGTGAAGCGCTCGGGTCCCAATAGCGATGGTGTGCCGCCGCCGACGAAGACGGTCTGCACGGTCGGTCCGCCCAACCGAGCGGCCGCGAGTTCAAGCTCTGAGCGCAGCTTGTCCAGCCAGGCATCGGGGTTCACCCCGCCCAGCTCGGCGGGCGTGTAGGTGTTGAAGTCGCAGTAGCCGCAGCGGGTGAAGCAGAACGGCACGTGTATATAGATGCCGAATGGCCCGCCGCCGCTCAACTGCAGGTCAGGAAGTCCGACTGGCGCGGAGGATGCCGTCACGCCTT
>NZ_DATNJW010000038.1:0-34362 GCF_035603715.1 Mycobacterium sp.
GTCGTCGCCCAATCCTCGCCGTTCTCGCCGCACTCTCGATGGCCGCCGCTGTTGTCAGCGGTTGTTCGTCGTCCTCAAAACAATCCAGCGCACCGCTGCCGGACGCGGCCACGTTGATCAAGGAATCCGCCCAGGCCACCAAAAACGTCAAGAGCGTGCACCTGGTGCTGTCGGTGAACGGCAAGATCAAGCACCTGCCGATCAAGACCCTCACCGGCGACCTGACCACCACGCCCGCCACCGCCGCCCAGGGCAACGCCAACATCACGTTCGGCGGTTCCGACATCGACGCACAGTTCGTGGTCGACGGCGGAACCCTGTTCGCCGCGATGAGCCCCGGCCAATGGGAGAGCTTCGGTCCGGCGGCCGCGATCTACGACCCGTCGTCGATCCTCAAGCCGGACACCGGCCTGGCGAACGTGCTGACCAATCTGAGCAACCCGAAGGCCGAGTCGCGGGAGACGCTCAACGGGCAGAGCACCGTCAAGATCACCGGGACCACCTCGGCGGACGCGGTGAATGGCCTTGCCCCACAGATGAAAGCAACACAACCGGCAAACACGACGGTGTGGATCGAGGAGAACGGTGACCACCAGCTGACCCAGGTCCAGCTGGAGCAGACCCCGGGCAACTCGGTCCAGATGACGCTGTCGAACTGGAACGCGCCGGTGCAGGTCACCAAGCCCCCTGTCGCCCCGTGACGGCGCCCCGGCACGCGGGGCGCGGCGTCGCCATCGGCGCCGGCAGCCTGGCCGTACTGCTCGGTGCACTCGACACCTACGTCGTGGTCACCATCATGCGCGACATCATCAGCACCATTGGCATTCCGGTCAACCATCTGCAGCGCATCACCCCGATCATCACCTGGTATCTGCTGGGCTACATCGCGGCGATGCCGCTGCTGGGCCGGGCATCCGACCGGTTCGGCCGCAAGCTGCTTCTTCAAGTCAGCCTCGCCACCTTCCTGATCGGGTCGGTGATCACCGCGCTGTCCACCAACCTGGATGTGCTGGTGGTTGGCCGCACCATCCAAGGCGTGGCCAGCGGCGCGCTGTTGCCGGTGACGCTGGCACTGGGCGCTGACCTGTGGGCCCAGCGCAACCGCGCGGGCGTCCTCGGGGGCATCGGTGCCGCACAGGAACTGGGCAGCGTGCTCGGCCCGCTCTACGGCATCTTCATCGTCTGGCTGACCAGTCGCTGGCAGGACGTGTTCTGGATCAACGTGCCGTTGGCGCTCGCCGCAATGGTGATGATCCACTTCAGCCTGCCGTCCCGGGACCGCAGCGGCGAGCCGGAGAAAATCGACATCATCGGCGGCCTGCTGCTGGCGATCACTCTGGGTTTGGCGGTCATCGGTCTGTACAACGCCAATCCCGACGGCAAGCACGCGCTGCCCAGCTACGGCCCGCCACTGATTGTTGCCGCCGTCGTCTTCGCGGTGATTTTCTTTGTGTGGGAACGGTTCTCCCGCACCAAACTGATCGAACCCGCCGGGGTGCACTTCCGGCCGTTCCTGTCCGCACTGGGCGCATCGCTATGCGCCGGTGCGGCCCTGATGGTGACCCTTGTCGACGTCGAACTGTTCGCCCAGGGCGTACTCGGCAAGGACCAGGACGACGCCGCCATGATGCTGCTGTGGTTCCTGGCAGCGCTGCCGATCGGCGCGCTCGTGGGCGGCGTGATCGCAACGAGAATCGGCGACCGGGCAGTGGCCTCCGCGGGCCTGTTGATCGCCGCCGGTGGCTACTGGTTCATCTCGAAGTGGTCAGTTGACCTATTGAACGTCCGCCACAACATCTTTGGACTGTCGCTGCCCGCGATGGATACCGATCTGGCAATTGCCGGAATCGGGTTGGGTCTGGTGATCGCCCCGCTGACATCGGCCAGCCTGCGGGTGGTGCCGTCAGCACAGCACGGCATCGCGTCGGCGGCGGTGGTGGTGGCGCGCATGACGGGCATGCTGATCGGGGTGGCCTCGCTGAGCGCCTGGGGCTTTTACCAATTGCCGCAACTCGTAGCGAAATTGGCGTCGGAAGTGCCCGCGAACGCCAGCCTTGCCGAACGTGTCCTGCATCAGGCCACCATGTACCGCCAAGCGTTCGCCGAGATGTACGGCGGAATCTTCAAGGTCACTGTGGTCGTCTGCGTGGTGGGCGCGCTGTTGGGCCTGTTGATCGGCAGTCGGAGCGTGCACGCCGACGAGCCCGAAACCCTGGAAGCCGAACCCGTCGCGCCTCGCGTCTAGACGGTTAGCCGAGCTACTGTATTTGCGCTGAAAAGCGGAGCACAATCTTGATGTGGCGCAAGGCGATGGGTCCACATCGCAGCCGGCCGGCAGTTCCGCCGGCGGTGTCCTCATTGCGGCCTACGGCATATTTGCGTACGCGCTGTTCCTGCTCGCTTTTCTGTACCTGATCGGATTCGTCGATGACGCCGACTTCATGGTCGGCAACGTGCATGTCGTGGGCAAAAGCATCGATCGCGGCGGTCTCGGCGACGGCACTTTCACCGCCACGGCGGTGGCGATCGACGTAGCGTTGCTCGCGCTGTTCGCGGTCCAGCACAGCATCATGGCCAGGGCAGGCTTCAAACGCTGGTGGACCCGCATCGTGCCGCCCAGCGCCGAGCGGTCGACCTACGTCCTTGCCTCCAACCTCTGTCTGATCGTTCTCTTCGCGGCCTGGTTCCCGATCACTCACGACGTTTGGCGAGTAGAAGCCCAGCCCTGGCGAACGTTGCTGACCGTCACCGGTCTTGCCGGGTGGGCGATTGCCCTACTGAGCACCGTGCTCATTGATCATTTCGATTTGTTCGGCGTGCGACAGGTGTTCGCTCGACTGCGGGAGCGGCGGCTCGTCGAGCATCAGTTCACCACGCCCCTTTTCTACCGGGCCGTTCGACACCCGCTATATCTGGGCTTTTTGATCGCATTCTGGGTGACACCGCGGATGACGTTGGGGCACTTGCTCTTTGCGGTCGTGACCACCGGCTACATTCTGGTCGCTGTTCGATTCGAGGAGCGCGACCTCATCCGTATGTTCGGGGAGCAGTACCGCGACTACCGTCGCCGCGTTCCGATGCTGGTCCCGGGCTTGGGCGGTCGCTCTCGAGGTACCCGTCCGACGGGCTAGGTCGGTCGCCCCGACCCGACGGTCCTGATTGCGTTGATCCAGTCGGCGTTCGACGAGACGTAGAAGGCGATTTCTCCCGTCGGTATTTGGACGATCAGGTGCGAACGACCACCTCGCACAGCCGCTTTGAACACATTCGCTTCACGCACGCCAATGATCTCGGCGCAGGGAATGTCAATGACCTTGCCGGTGATGGTGATAAAGATCAGCCGGCGATCGGTGAGCGCGATAGTGCCGCTGTTGTTGACGACCGGGTAACCCGGGGCCGTCGCGCCGCGGTAAACCCCTTTCTCGGCTGGGCGAATCGTCGCTTCGCCTTCGACCGCCGCCGCCATCCGCACCTTGGCGGCACGGGCCCGGCGGCGCCACCACATGATGATCGGAATCCAGATCAGCGCTTGCACCGCGGCGATGCCCAGAACCAGCAGCACGACGAATTCGACGACACTCCAAGCGTTGTGCACAGTGTCCTCCGGCAGCTACGGCGTACGAGGCTGGGTTTTGATGTCGAATTCCACGTCGTCGCCGGCGACCTTGGTGATCCGCATGTGTGCGACGTATGGACCCTCAGGACCCGTGAAGCCACAGTCGAACTCGCCGCCCACCTTGGCTTTGACTCCCGACGGGCAATGCACGTCGTTTGGCTTGAATCCGGTCTGCCGGGAGACGACGTCGACAACCGACTTCGCCGCCCCGTCAGGTTTGACCGTCGCGCCGCAGCCGGTCAGCTGCAGCACCGCAACGCCGGTGAGGGCGCCAACGCCGCACTTCATGCCAAGCTTCCGGATCAACAGTGACCTCGATTCATCAGGGCCTAAGTATGCGGTAGGGGTCCACAGCAATTCATAGTTTCCGCGCGCGCCGGTGCTCGGCGCTTACCCGTCTGAGCTGCGAAACGCCGCTGCGGACCCGCTGCCTGCGGATGAAGGGCCCACGTCGCGACTTCCGGCCATGTATCGTTTGACCGCGATAGCAGCGGTCAGTTAATTCGCTCGTGGTTAGAGGACATGGTCGACTACCAGCTATCCGGCGCGGTCGAGGCCCGTGCCGGGGGGGCTCTGGTGCCGCTCGGCGGCCCGAAACAGCGGTGCGTGCTCGCAGTGCTGCTGGTCAACCACGGGTCGGTCGTGAGCGTCGATCGGCTCATCGACGCGGTGTGGGAGGACAACCCACCGCCGAAAGCGTTGGCGTCGCTGCGGGCATACGTGACCAACCTGCGTCGCGCCCTGCCCGTCTCGACCGACACCGCGTCGCCGGCAAAAGCGCGACTCGCGTCTCGGGCCTATGGCTACCAGCTCACTCTGCTCGGCGATGATTCGGTCGACCTGCACCGCTTCGAAAAGCTGGTCAAGGACGGGCGCTCCGCGCTCATCCGGGGCGCGGCAGCTGACGCTCTTGACACGCTCAGTACGGCGCTGACGCTGTGGCGGGGCGATCCATTCGGCGAATTCACGCACCGCGATTTCGCTCACGCCGACGCCACGCGGTATGTCGCGCTGCGCCACACCGCGATCGAGGCACGGTTCGACGCCGCGCTGCAATGCGGCGACGGCGGTGATCTGGTTCCCGAGATCGAGGCCGCGATCGCTGCTGACCCGACCGAGGAACGGCTCTGGGGCCATCTGATGGTGGCCCTGTATCGGACGGGCCGCACGTCCGATGCGGTCCGCGCGTTCGACCGCGCCCGCACGACGCTGGATCGCGAACTCGGCACAGCTCCCGGCGACGGGCTGCAGACCCTCTACCGAAAGATCTGTGACAAATCCGCCGACCTGCACTTCAGGCCGCCCGTCGTCGCACCCGCAGTGTCCGCGGGGCCAGACGTGCACGACCCGCTACCGTTCGTCGGTCGAGCATCCGAACTGGACACCATCACCACCGCACTGGGTGGCGCCAACGCGGGATCAGGCGGCTTGATCCTGCTCACGGGTGACAGCGGGATCGGCAAAACAGCACTCGCACAGGCAGTTTCAGCGGGAGCTCGGCAATCGGGCATGACGGTGGCGTGGGCCGCGCATCCACCCGGCATCCGGCTGCCACTGATGTGGACCTGGATACAGCTCTTGCGCAAGCTCGGCGATGAGCTCGGCGAGCCCGGACGCAACGCGGTGCGTCGCGTCGCGCCCGGCGTCATCGACGCACTCGTTCCCGAATGGGCGAGCCGGGACACCACGAGTTCGGGCGTTCGGGCCGCCGCTACCGGGTTCGCCCTCATCGAGGGCGTGGTGGCCGCCCTGTGCGAACTGTCCACGATTCGCCCGCTGCTGCTCATTCTCGACGATCTGCATCTCGCCGATCCCCCGTCCGGCAACACGCTGTCCGTCCTGAGCACACAGCTTGGCCGCGTGCCGATCCAGGTGATCGCGAACTGGACGTACTTCGGCAGCGGCCGGCCCGTCAACCGGAATACGTTCGAGCGGCTGGTCCGCTCGGAGTCCGCACGGTCGATCCATCTGGACGGCCTCGGATCCGACGCCGCAGCCACGCTTGTCGACGCACTGGCCGGAACTTCGACCGAGGACGAGGTGTCGCGCTACGTGTGGAGCCGCACCAACGGAAACCCCTTGTACATAAGGGAACTCATGTCCGTCTTGATCGCGCACAATCGGGTGCATGACGTGTCCGACGGACACACCGGCGACGTCTCTGAAGCCGTGGCCGGGATGGTCGGCCAGCGGCTGGGCCGCCTCGACCGGCCGAGTAGACGCGCGCTGGCGGCCGCCGCGGTGATCGGCCCGGAGTTCGACATCGCCGACCTCGCTGACGTCGTGGATCTGTCGGTATCCACTGTTCAGGCTCGGCTGCGATCCGCCTACGAAACCGGGCTGCTGGACGAGGTAGCTCATCGGCCCGGTTGCTACCGGTTCGGCCACGGTCTGCTCCACGATGCTGTCCTGGCCCTCGTTCCCGGGTCTGAACGGGCCGCGGTGCACGCAGCCATTGCCTCCAACAACGCCGTGGGCATCGCTACCGCCGCCTACGAAGACGTCATCTCGATCGCCGACCACGCCTGGCGCGCCGGCACCGAGCTGAACCCCGAAACCGCGCTGGAGATTCACGAAACCGCGATCCAGCGGGCCCTCACCCGCTCGGCGTACGACGACATCGCCATTGTTGCCGGGCATGCTCTGGAGGTGTGCCGCAGACTGTCGCCCAAACCCGAACCGCTGCAACGGCAGGCCACTCTGTGGCTGCATCTGGCCGGTGCGCACGGGATTCTTGACGGCCAGAACAGCCCGGCCGCCGCGGCGGCCGTCCAGCGCGCCTTCGACATCGGCGAACACGCCAGCGGCCGGCACTTCCACGGCGCCGTCGCCATGCAGTGCTACATGCTGTGCATCCGCGGCCGTCTGGATGAAGCACAAGCCCTGGCAAGCGGACTCGCCGCGCAGTACGCCGCATCCGGCGATCCCGATATCGGTGTGTCGAGCCACTTCGTTCAGGTCATGCTGCACACCTTGCGCGGAGAACTCGAAGCTCAGGAGTCGGTCGCCGGAATGATGATGGCGCGCTTTCCCCCGCCCGAGACGGTCGCCGACCCGCTGGTGTTCTTTCACCCCCGGGTGTATTGCTGGCTGAGTTTGGGCAGGGCACTCGTCGGGGACCGCGCCGGCGCCCACCGACAGCGCCGTGTCGCACTGGAAATGGCGCAGAGCCGGCGGGCCCACTTCGACGTTCTCGCGGCCAAGTTGGTGAGGGTGGAAATCGATGCGATCCTGGGCATCACCGACGGCACTGCGGCCGCGGCCGAGGACGTGTATCAGGAGATGCTTGCCGCCGGATCCCCGCAATGGGCCGCATGCGCGCAGATGATCGGGGTATGGGCACAGACGCTTTCGGGCGCCGGCGGCGATCCCGCGATCGCGTTCGAGGCATTCGACGACTACACCGGCGACGGCAGCACGGTGATGACGCCGTTCTTCCTGGCGTTGCTCGCCGACATCGAAAACTATTACGGCCGCTCCGATCACGCCCGGGAATTGCTTGCACAAGCCAGGGCGGTGATCGACGCCACCGGCGAACATGTGTGGGATGGGCAACTGGCCCAACGGCTCGCGACCGCGTCGATCGTAGGGTCTCGCGGCTAGCCGGACTCCAATCAGGATCCAATTCGACTTGGCTAACCTGCCGGTTTGCAACTGCGCCAGCAGTAGCCGTGAGGAGACACGCCGATGAGTATCAGCGAACCGCCACCGCCGCAGCGCGGGCTGACTCGCGAGGAGCGGGGCCGGGATGTCAGTGCGGCACAAGCCGAAGCTGAGGCGCAGACGTCCACCGGCCGAAGGATGTTGCTATCCATGAGCCCGCGCTTCGTCCTGTCGCAGGCCGAGGGCTACCCGGTCGTGATCAAGCAGTTCCTGCAGTTCTGCTTGATTCTCATCTACCCGGCCTGGGTCGTCGGGGTGCTGGCCTCGGCGGCGATCTACTACGCGGTGTATTCCGTTTTGTGGGTGCTGTTCTGGCCCGTGCGGGCATGGATGAAGAAGAACCGCCCGGAAGACTACGCCGCGAGCCAACTGAAATAGTGCGACGCTTCCTCCGCCCGGCACCAGCAGAGATCACCGTCTCACCGTCCGTCGTCTCCCCCCGTCAGTCGATCGACGTGAAAGTGGTCGCGCCCAAACCGATTGGCAACGTCACGTCGGCGCGAATCGAACTGGGCTACGACAACTTCTACCGCTACCGGTGGGCGGGCCGCGCTGATGCGGCGGCCACGGCCACCACCGACGCGATGTGGTTGACCCAAGATGTCGGCACCACCTACGGCACCGATCGCAACACCAAGGACTGGGTCAGTGTCGACACGATCGAATTGCCCACCGCGACATCCGAATTCACGGACGGATCGGCTACATTTCGGATCCCGTCGTGGGCGCCGGCGTCGTCGTCGCAGATCGCCGGCTGGTCATGCCGTCTGGTTGTGCAGCGCCGCGGGCTTGATGTCGACGAGCAGGCCGAATTCACCGTCGTCACCGGCGTCGACGACGCCCCCACCGACATCGGGGCTCCGGAACAGGTCACTGGCAGCGTGGCGACCCGGCTCGACATCGAATTGTCCCGGGTGGTCTTTCGCGCCGGCGAGACAATCGAGGGCGACCTACTCATCACACCCAGCCGCGACCTGCCGGACGGCGACGTGCGGGTGAAGTGGCAGGGGCAACGGGACTCCCACCCCCTCACTCGCACACCAGGATTCGACGAGACCATCAACGGTCGGACCGTGCAGTTGGAGAAGCGGGTGACGCTGCGCGGGGGCGCACAGGTGCGACTGCCCTTCCAACTGGAACTGCCTTCGGATGCAGCCCCCACCGCCAGCGCGGTCCACTCGTCGATGCGCTGGTTTGTCAGCGCGACGATGTTTTACGCCGGCTTCGGCAGCCCCGGGACCGAGTCCGTACGGCGACCCATTGCGGTCGTCAGCACCGCGGGAACCGGTTAGCGGCTGATTGAGTAGAACCGTGAACACCGCTAGCTGGCGCGAGTGACGCAGGCTTTGGCACCGTTCATGACGCCGTCGCGGTAAGCGTCGACCCGGACTGAGCCGTGCCCTTGGCGGGCGACGTCACCGGAACCACGGAAGACCATCAGCGCGGTGATGCCCTTGTCGAGGTCACCAGGCGACATCTTGAAGCCACTCTCCGGACGGTCCTCGAGCAGGATGCTGGCGGCCCACGCACCGGCCATGCAGTCAGCCCGCAGCGACGTGAGCTTGTCGGTGGCGTCCTGACCGCCATGCGACAGCACGGCCAGCCCGTACTGGGTGGCGATCAGTGTGGCGACCGCGAAATCGCCGCCCTGCTCGTAGATCTGGGGCATCGCCTTCACCGCGTCGAATCCCACGTAGTCCTCGGGCACGCAGTAGAACAGCGCGTAGTCAGAGGTGGACTGACCGCCGCAGGTGGGCGCTTCCGCCGGGTTGAACGCCTTGGCCGGTTGCAACGGTGTCCAGGGCTGCCCGGTCAGCTTCGGGTAGACCTGCGACCAGTAGTCCTCGAGGTCGGTCGGGATGCCGGCGATGATGTCGTCGTAGGGCGCGTTACCGCCGCTGTCCACATCGGCTGCACTGTTGAACGGAATCTCGACCACGGGCGGATCGCCGGGCTTGTATCCCTTGCACGCACTCGCGCCGTTGTCGAACCCGTTCTGGAATGAGTTCACCCGGTCGAAGCCGCTGCCGTGAGCCTGCGGGTCACGCTTCTCGGTCCCGGGTTCGTCGCGCAGGAACAGGAAACCGGCCAGCGCATTGTCGAGATCGTCGGCGCTCGGCTTGAACGCGTCGGTCTTGGTCGCGTGCGCCGCCCATGCGCCGGCGAAGCAATCGGCCTGGATCTCCTTGACGACCGTCGGGCCCTCGAAATTGGATCGAGCCTGGATGGCGTGCCCCCACTCGTGAGCCAGCACGACCGGAATGACGAAGTCGCCGAACCGTTTCCGCAAGTCGGGAAGCAGCTGTTCGACATCCCAGGCGACGTCGTCGGCCTTCGAGCAGTAGAACGCGTTACCGGAGATGTCGGCGGCGGCCTGCGCGCAGGGCGCGAACTGCCCGGACGACGGAGTGACCGCGTAGAAACCGCCCTTCACAGGCGTGTAGTCCTTCCCGTACAACTTGGGAAACTCGCCGCCCCAAAATGCCTGCAGGTCAGCAATGGCCTTGATGACGATCTTGTTCACCGGGCTGGACGCGTCGCCGTGGATGTGCACCGAATCGGTCGCTGGGGCGGTACTCGACGCCGGGGCCGACGACTTGTTCGCGCTGCAGCTGGCGCACGCCAGCAGCGCCGCCGCAGCAAACACTGCGAGGCGTGAATACCAATTGCTTTTCGGCATCAGTTGCCCTTCTTTCGCCACCATTAATGCGTATACGGGGCGGACACAATACGCACCAGTGTTTGGAAATTTATTGGAATGATTCTTGGGGATTACTTGGGCTGGTCGTCGACCTTGAAATCGAAGTGCACATCGCCGGCGTCGACCTCGGTGACGGTGACGGTGACTCCGTAGGTTTGGCCCTCGTCCTTGAGCTCGCATCGTAAGGTCGCGCCCTGGTTGCCCTTGAGGTTGTCAGGGCAAGTGACGGAGTCCGGCTTGCGGCCGACCTTCTCGGTGAGCTGCTCGCTGAGCTTGCTCGCGACCAGGGCCTTGTCGATCGTCTCCACCATGTCGAACTGGACGTCGTCGCCCTTTACGCTGGTAGCGGTGACATTGACGTTGTAGTCCTGGCCTTTGATCTTCATCGCGCAGTTCAACTGCGCTCCGACCTGGCCCTTGAGGCCGTCCGGGCAGGAGACCGAATCCGGCTTGTTGCCCTGCGCGTCGGTCATCTTGGCGGTGATCTGCTTGGCGATGTCGTCCTTGCTCACCATCTTCGGACCACTCGAGCACGCCGTGAGGCCGGTCAGGGTGCACGCAATTGCACTGGCGACAAATAATGTCCGCGAAAACGAGTGGGTCATGTCCGCCTTTCAGCCATCCGATCAAGAGGAATGGCGAAGTATTGCATGTGAAACAGCGGCCAGACATTAGTATAAATGTAAATTTTACGTTAACGAACACGACTAAAAGCAGGCATTTATCGACATCGACACTTACACGTCAGCTACGGTGCCAGCAACCCTCAAGCGTTCAGCAGGCGCTGAACCGGCGGGCAACTCGACTACATGATGGGAGCGCATTGATGAAAACCCCGGTGATCGCGGTGGCGGGCTTGGCGGCAGCCACTGCGCTGGTGGGTATGTCGGCGACCGGCTGCAGCAGCAAGTCGGACAAGGCGACGTCGTCGTCATCGTCGGCATCGGCCACCTCCACGAGCTCGGCCGGCTCACAGTCGAGTTCGCCGGCCGCCGAGTCGGGTGGTTACGCCAAGCTGTTGATCAAGGCTGAAGACATCGCCCTGCCCGGCGATACCTTCACGGCCGCGCCGCCAACCGAGAATCCGAACGGAAAGTCAGGTGTGGCAACGGTTTTCAGCAACCAGGGCGACACGCGGGAAATCGGCGACACCATCATGATCCTGCCGGATGCGGCCGGTGCCGCGACCGCGCTGGAGGGGGCCAGGTCATCGCTCGGTAGCGCGGTCAAGGGCGGGGAGGCGCAGCCGGCGGCGGTCGGCGAAGGGGGAACGATAGTTTCGGGCACTTCACCGGATGACTCCAAGTCGGTGACCGTGCTGATCTTCAGCGAGGGCAAATCGTTCGTCACCCTCGAATTCGACGGCAAGCCAGACGACCCGGTGCCGCCGGCGTTCGCCACCGACATCGGCCAGAAGCAGGACGCCGCGATCAAGAGCGGCCTGGCCGGCTGACCAGCTTGGTGCCGCGATTCCGGGACGGGCCGCAAGGCCTTATCGCGGCACCAAGCTCAGCACCAAGTCGGGGCCCACTCGTTCGACGCCGTCGTAGCGCCAGCGCAAGGCCCGCGCGATATTCGGCACCCCGACGTCGTCGACCGCGGCGATCGGCCCGCCGAGCAGTATCGGCGCGACGTAGGCCAGGATGCGGTCGATCGCACCGGCCCGCAGGAATGCGCCGGCCAGCGTGGGCCCGCCTTCGAGCAACACGTCGGTGCGATCGGACAACGCTTGCAGCACCTCGGCCGGCTCGTGCGTGCGAATCACCATGGTGCGTGAGTCGTCGTTGAGAACCTTTGCCTCCGAATGGATGTCGCGCATACCAACCACCACCCGCAACGGCTGGCGGTCGGCGAGGCCGCCGTCGGCCAGACGGGCCGTCAACGTCGGGTCATCGGCGAGCACCGTGCCGGTGCCGACCACGATCGCGTCGGCGGTCGCCCGGCGTCGGTGCACATCGGCACGGGCGGCTTCGCTGGTGATCCATTGACTTGAGCCATCGGCGGCGGCGCTTCGGCCGTCGATGCTGGTGGCGTATTTCCACGTCACATGCGGCAGGCCGGTGCGCTGCTTGTGCAGCCATTCTCGCAGCGGTCCGGCCGTGACCAGGTCGGCTTGGGTATCGCCGACGACGCGGACCCCGGCGGCCGCCAGCCGCGCCGCACCGCCTGCGGCCTTGGGATTCGGGTCGCTCACCGCATAGATCACCGTCGCGATGCCGGCTTCGAGCAACGCATCCACGCACGGCGGCGTTTTGCCGTGGTGGTTGCAGGGTTCCAGGGTGACCACCGCGGTACCGCCGGCGGCCAACCGACCCGCCCGGCGCAGCGCCACCACCTCGGCATGAGCGCTGCCCGTGCGCTGCGTGCCGCCGACACCGACGACTTGGCCGTCGCGATCCAGGATGACGGCGCCGACCGGCGGATTTGGATAGGTCCTGCCCTTGACCAGATCGGCTTGCTCAACGGCCAGGTGCATGGCGGCGTCGTGGCTGAGGGCCGCCGCCTCGGTGCTCACCGGCGGCTCACCGGCGTAGGTGCGGTGACACGGCACCCGCCTGCCGCCGCAACGCCTCGACCGCGGCGCCGGGGTCGTCGGCGCCGTAGACGGCTGATCCGGCGACGAAGCAGTCGACACCCGCTTCGGCGGCCTGCTCGATCGTGTCGGCGTTGATGCCACCGTCGATCTCGACCAGGATGGTCAACTCACCGGAGTCGACGAGCTTGCGCACCTCGCGCACCTTGCTCAGCACCTCGGGGATGAAATTCTGTCCACCGAAGCCCGGCTCGACCGACATCACCAGGAACGTGTCGAAGTCTTTGAGGATGTCCAGGTACGGGTCCAGCGGGGTACCGGGTTTGATGCTCAATCCCGCTTTGGCGCCGGCTGCGCGGATGTCCCGGGCCACGCTGACCGGATTGTCGGTGGCCTCGGCGTGAAATGTGACGTTGTACGCGCCCGCTTCGGCGTACGGGGGCGCCCAGCGCTCGGGATTCTCGATCATCAGGTGGCAATCCATGGGAATGTCACTGGCGGCCAGCAAGCTCTCGACCACCGGCAGCCCGATCGTGAGGTTCGGCACGAAGTGCGCGTCCATAACGTCGACGTGCAGCCAGTCGGCGCCCTCGACGGCGGCGGCCTGGTCGGCGAGCCGGGCGAAGTCGGCGGCCAGTATCGACGGCGCGATCAGCGGCCGATCGGTCTTGCCTGACATGAAAGAGAGCTTACTGGGGGCCAACTGTGGCGACGATGCGCGCCGAACGGGGGGTCCGGGGCGCCTGAGCCGGCTGCGCGAGCGAGTATGTGGTCGGGATTGTCAACAGTCGTCCGGGCCGCCGCAGTTGCGTAATCTCGATCTCATAACCACGACGAAAGATGTGCGATGACGAAGGCAACGGTTTCCCCCGAGGCGGAGACGGCCATCGGCGATATCGCCCGGCGCCACGGGCTTTCCCGTGATGCGGTGCTCGCCATGCTGCTGGCCATTCGCGCAGGCGGCGGCACCATGGCGCAGTTCTCCATCCCCGAGCTGGGCGGTTCCGGGCAGTGGATGCGGGGCGGCATGACGATGGTCGGCGACATGTTCGACAATGCGCTCAAGGCTCGGGTCGATGCGCTGTGTGGTGAACTAGCGCAACTGCTCGCCAGCACGACGGTATTTCCCGCCTCGACCACGAGTTCCGGGATCGGGTTTACGTCGGCCAACTGGTGGCCCGCCGATCTCGGCGTGCCGAGCGCGACCGGCGCTCAGAACGATGCCCGCTATGCCATCTTCCCGAGCACTCGACGGCTGGCAATCCAGATCAACGGCGTGACAAAGATATTCGACACCGGCGAGCACTACATCGGTGGCGTACAGCAACAGCAGGGCGGCGGATACGGCTCGGTGAGCTTCACCAGCCAGCGTGGCACATTCTCGGTAGCCAGTCTGTCCGAGCTGGGTGCTCACGAGGTGGCCGAAACCCCTACTGCCGCGCCCGCTCCGCAATTCCAGGGGCAATACCAGTCCAGCCAGCCACCGAAATCACCGCCTCCGCCGCAGGCACCCGAACCTGGCCGGGGCGAGTCCGGAGATCCGGCGGCGATCGTCGCGGCCATCGAGTCGCTGGCCGGGTTGCATCAACGCGGGATCTTGTCTGACGATGAGTTCGCCGCCAAGAAGGCCGAACTCCTCGCGCGGCTCTAAGCTCGTCGCGGCAAGTAGACGCTCGCGCTAGCCGTCCAGCTTCGTCAAGGCTGCGGCGAACATGGCGTCGGTGCCGTGCCGATGCGGCCACAACTGAACGTAGGGGCCGTCGCCCAGATCGGCCACCGGCTCGAACAACGGCCGGGTATCAAGCGCGGTCACTGGATGACGGCGCAACGCGTCGCCGACTACCCCGATCGTCTCGGCCAGATGCGGCGAGCAGGTCGCATACAAAACCACACCACCGGGCCGGGTCAACGCGATTGCAGCTGAGAGCAATTCGCGTTGCAACCGAGTCAGCGCCGGAACGTCGGCGGGCTGTCGTCGCCACCGCGCGTCGGGTCGGCGACGCAGCGCACCCAAACCGGTGCACGGCGCGTCGACCAGTACCCGGTCGAAACCCGGCTCAAGCCCGGTGCTGCGCCCGTCGACCCGCAGCACGTCGACCGGCAGGCCGCTGGTGTTCTGCACGACCAGGTCGGCGCGGTGTTCGGCGGGCTCTACCGCAGTGACCCGCGCTCCGGATTCGGCGGCGATCGCGGCCAACAGCGCGGTTTTGCCGCCCGGGCCGGCGCACAGGTCGAGCCACCGCCCGTGGTCGTCGGCCAGCGGCGCGAGAGTGAGCGCGCGGGCAACCAATTGGCTGCCCTCGTCCTGCACGAGCGCCTGCCCGTCGCGCACCGCGGGAATTTGCGCGGGGTCACCTGATGGCAGGTACACCGCGTACGGCGAAAACCGGCCCACGTCGCCATTGACCGCACCGGCCAGCTCCTCGGCGGTCAGCACGCCCGGCCGGGCCGCCAGGTGCACCTGCGGTCGTTCGTCGTCGGCGGCCAGTGCCGCGTCGAGTTCACCGGCAGAAGCGCCCAACGCGTCGATGAACGACTGTGCGACCCAGCGCGGGTGGGCCCGCACGAAAGCGGCATGCCCCACCGGGTCGACCGATCGGTCGGGCGCCAGCTCGTCGACCCAGGACTGCTCGTCGCGACTACTGATCGTTCTCAGCACCGCGTTGACGAAACCCGCACGTGACGAATCAAATTCGATTCCGGCCTGCTCGACGGTGGTCGAGACGGCGGCGTGTGCGTCGACGCGGGTGCGTAGAAGTTGATATGTCCCCAGCCGCAGCAGGTCGAGCAATACCGGATTGATCGTCTCCGGTTCCCGATTGGCGGCCGAGCCGATGACGGCGTCCAGCAGACCGCGGACCCGGCTGCTGCCGTAGGTCAGCTCGGTGGCGAACGCGGCGTCACGACCGCTGATCCCCCGCTCGCGCAATAGAACTGGTAGCAGCAGGTTGGGATACGCGTCGCGCTCGCGCACGGCCTGGAGAACATCGAACGCGGCGCGACGGGCCGGATCCAGCGGCTTGCGTCGCGGCGGCCGCGCCGATCGCTGCGGCGCGCGCGTGTTCGGCCGCTCGCGGCGCGGCCTGTCCGGTGGCGGGGTCATGACGCGCGCATGGTGGGCTCGAGGCGGGCTCCCCTGGCCCAGTCGACGGCGTTCATCAGCTTCTTGCCCGGGGCCTGCACCTGACCGAGCCGTACCGGCTGCGAGGCAGTGCCGATCCGTACAGTGCGGCGATCCACGTGAATGTCGCCGGGCAACAACGGCTTTGGCAGGTTCTGCTCCTCGTTATCGATGTACACCGGCCCGAGTTTGACGCGCAGATCACCGATCAGGGTCCACGCCCCCGGGTTGGGTGTCACGGCGCGCACGCGCCGCTCGACCACCTCGGCCGGAAGGTCCCAACGGACGCGCGCCTGTTCGACGGTGATCTTCGGCGCGATGCTGACGCCGTCGGTCGACTGCGGGATCGGGCTGAGCGTCCCGTCCGCGATGCCGTCCAGGGTGGCCGACAGCAACGCCGCACCCGAAATCGCCAGCCGGTCAAGCAGATCCCCCGCAGTGTCGATCGGGCGCACCGACTCGGTGACCACACCGTAGACCGGCCCGGAGTCCAGCCCGGATTCGATTTGAAACGTCGTCGCACCGGTGACAGCGTCACCCGCCGCGATCGCCGCTTGCACCGGAGCCGCGCCGCGCCAGGCGGGCAGCAACGAGAAGTGAAGGTTGACCCAGCCACGCGCCGGCACCGCGAGCAGTTCGTCACGCAAAAGCGCCCCGAACGCCACCACCGGACAGCAGTCGGGCCGCAGGTCTGACAGCTCGGCGACGAACTCCGCGGAGTTGGGCCGTTCCGGGCGCAGTACCGGGATGCCCTGCTCCAGGGCGAGACGGGCTACCGGTGACGGCTGTGTCTTGCCGTGACGGCCCGAGGCGGCATCCGGCCGGGTGAGCACCGCAACAACCTCATGACGTGGCGAGTCGATCAGACCGCGCAGCGCGGGCAGCGCGGGCGCCGGGGTTCCGGCAAAGACGAGACGCACCGGATCAGTCTATGAATGCCCGGCGGACCGCCAGGCCCCCACGGGCACTATCCGACGTTGATCGTCGTCTTCTCGTCGATGGTGATGGTCGCGGGCAGCGCCTTCTCCACCTGATCTGGGAGGCAATCGGCGTTGAGCTCCAGCAGGTAGATGTTGTCGTTCCCATTGATGACGACGACTTTGTCCGCAACCGCCTTCTCCTGGCCGTCTTGCTTCCAGGTGCCGCCCAACTGGTAGGCGGGAGAACCGCCGAGGTTGTCCTCAGAGCCCTCGCCCATTTGCTTGAACCCGGGCAGGTTTTTCGTTCCGCCGGCGGCGAGTTCGATCAGCTTCTGCGGGTCTACATCGCCGTCGAGCTTGGACAACGTCGCCACGATGCTCGGGCTGTATTTGGCTGCCTCCGGACCGGTGTCCACGATCGCCCAGTAGGCCGTGGGCGGGGTGTCTGGGCCGGCGTCGGCCCAGCCGTCGGGGATCGGGAAGTTGACTACAGGCGCGCCGGGGTCACCCTTGTGGACCGGTGTCGGGGTGATGTGACTGTCTCTGAAGTAGCTCGCGATGCTTGGATTCGGGCCGTCGACGGAGAGTCGAGGTGCCACTTTCGACTGCGGCTTGGCGGTGGTTGCCGAGGTCGCCGCGCTTCCCGCGGCGGACGTGCTGCTCGCCCCGTTGTTGCTGCTCGGCGAGGAACTGCACCCGGCCACGCCGATGGCTACCGCGACGATCGCGATCGTCGCACCACTGCGTGCTGCTGTCCGCTTCATTCAACTAGCTCCTGTCGATCGGGCTTCGCCACAGGACAAAATTTCCGGCGCTTTCCCGAACCAGCCTAGAGCGCCGTGTTCGCAGGCTGCGATCTACGCGTTTTAGCTGATGTTTCCGGTTTGCAGCGGCCGCATGCTGGCTAGCATGAGCGAATTCGATCCACACGCCGACATGCCGCTGGTGGACTGGAGCGAAGTGGCCGTGAGCGGACAATTGCCGACTGGCACCGTGACGTTGCTGTTAGCCGACGTCGAGGGCTCGACGCGGCTCTGGGAAACCCAACCCGAGCAGATGAGCGCGGCCATGGCCCGGATGAATCGGACGGTCTCGGAAACCATCGCCACACACCGTGGCGTGCGACCCGTCGAACAAGGCGAAGGCGACAGCTTTGTCGCGGCCTTCGCCCGCGCCTCCGACGCGGTCGCCTGTGCGCTGGAGTTGCAGCGCGCCCCGCTGGCGCCGATCCGATTGCGAATCGGGATCCACACCGGTGAAATTCAACTGCGCGACGAAAGCAATTACGCCGGCCCCACCATCAACCGCACCGCGCGACTGCGCGATCTGGGCCACGGTGCCCAGACCCTGCTATCCGGCACCACCGAATCGCTCGTGCTGGACGGGCTTCCCGACGACGTGTGGCTAACCGACCTGGGCACGCACTCGCTACGTGATCTGCCCCGCCCGGAGCGGGTGATGCAGCTATGCCACCCCGATCTGGTCAACGACTTTCCTCCCCTGCGCGTCGCTAAAGCTGTTATTTCCCAACGCCTTCCAGTGCAGTTCACCAGCTTTGTAGGACGCGAAGCAGACATCGCCCAGGTGCGGGAACTGGCGACCAAGAACCGGCTGGTGACGTTGACCGGCGCCGGCGGAGTGGGCAAGACCCGCATGGCGATTCAGGTCGCGGGCCAGTTTTCGGACGAGTTCAGCGACGGCGTTTGGTATGTGGATCTCGCTCCGATCACCGATCCCGACCTGGTGCCGATTACGACTGCGCGTGCGCTGGGCCTGCCCGAGCAGCCGGGCCGCTCCACGACGGACTCGTTGCGCCGATTCGTCGCCGACCGGCAGATGCTGGTGGTGCTGGACAACTGTGAGCATCTGCTCGATGCGAGCGCCACGCTGACGGTCGCACTGCTAGAAGCAGGTCCGAAGTTGAGCCTGCTGACAACTAGCCGAGAGCCGATTGGCGTGGCCGGTGAACAGAGTTGGCGGGTGCCGTCATTGCCGTTGGCCGACAAGGCTATTGAGCTGTTCGTCGATCGGGCCTGCCGCGCCCGGCCAGACTTCGTCGTCGCTGACGACAATGCCGCCACGGTCATGGAGATCTGCCGTCGCCTCGACGGAGTACCCCTGGCGATCGAATTGGCGGCGGCGCGTGTGCGGGCGCTGTCGCTGGCAGAGATTCTGGACAGCCTGCACGACCGGTTCAGACTGTTGACCGGCGGTGCGCGTACCGCAGTGCGCCGCCAGCAGACCCTGCGCGCCTCAGTCGACTGGTCACATGCGCTGCTGACCGGACCCGAACGCGTCTTGTTCCGTCGGCTGGCGGTGTTCATGGGTGGCTTCGACCTCGACGGGGCCCAAAGCGTCTGCGGCGGTGGCGATGTAGAGCGCTACCAGGTGCTCGATCAACTCGCCTTGCTGGTCGACAAGTCGCTGGTGGTGGCCGACGAAAGTGGCAGCCGAACGCGCTACCGGCTCTTGGAGACGATGCGCCAATACGCGCTGGAGAAATTGGGCGAGTCCGGCGAAGCCGACGTCGTCCGCACGCGTCACCGCGATCACTACACAGCGCTCGCGGCCAAGCTCGACCTCCCGGCAGCCAGCGATTACGAGCGGCTCCTCGAACAGGCCGAAACCGAGATCGATAACCTGCGCGCCGCATTCGGGTGGAGCCGCGAAAATTCCGACAATGAGCTGGCGTTGGCGCTGGCGTCGTCGCTGCAGCCGCTGTGGCAAGGGCGAGGCCGTATCCGAGAAGGGCTGACCTGGTTCGACACCGCCCTGGCCGATCTCGACGCGCATCACCCTGGAGTGACGCCCGCGGTGCGGGCGCGGGCACTGGCCGATAGAGCCACCCTCGGCCTCTGGGTGGCCTCGGTCGAGAGCCAGGATCAAGCACAGCAAGCGCTGGCGATCGCTCGCGAGATCGACGACCCGGCATTGCTAATCCGGGCCCTCACCGCGTGTGGCTACATCGCCTCCTACTTTGACCTAGAGGCGGCCGGGCCGTTCTTGGCCGAGGCGATCGGCCTCGCGCGGGATTTGGGCGACCGGTGGAGACTCACCCAGATCCTCGTCGCACAAGTCGTCGTGGCAATCATGGTGCGCGACCCCATCGCAGCGCGTGTGGCCGCCGAGGAGGGACGCGATCTCGCCGACGCGATCGGTGACCGGTTCGACGCGCGCCGGTGCCGCTGGTACCTCGGAGTCGCGCAGTTGACTCAGAGCGATCTTGCCGGTGCCGCGGCACAATTCGCCGCGGTGGCCGACGAGGCCGAGGCGGCTCACGATGAGATTTGGAGAGTGGATAGCCTCGTGGGCCTGTGCATGACGCGGGCGTACCAGGGCGACACCGCGGCGGCCCGATCCGCCGCCGAAGAGGCCGTGGAGGCCACCGCCGAACTGGGCGGCCTTAAAGCAGGCGCCGCCTACTACGCGTTGGCTTTGGCGGCCCTGGCCGCCGGCGATGCTATGGCGGCGCAGGACGCGACCGACGCGGCCCGGCCGCTCATGAATGCCGTGCCCCAGACGACAGGAGTGCAGAGAGTCCTTAGTGCGGAGGCGGCGCTTGCAGGTGGAGATCTGGTCGCGGCTCGCCGCTGTGCCGACGCCGCTGTATCGAAAAGGGCTGGCATGTTCGCGTGGGACCCGTTGACGACGCGCGCCCGCGTGGCAATCGCACAAGGTGATCCAGCCCAGGCTGAGCGTGACGCCCACGACGCGCTCGCGGGTGCCGCCGAAACCGAAACGTACCTGTTCATCCCCGACATCCTGGAAAGTCTCGGCATTCTGGCCAGCGAGGCCGGCAGCCAGCGCGAAGCGGCCCGCCTCTTCGGCGCAGCAGAGGCCATCCGGCTACGCATCGGCGCGGTGCGGTTCAAGGTCTACGACGCCGGTTACGAAGCCTCAGTAACGGCTTTGCGAGATGCGATGAGCGAGAATGACTTTGACACGGCATGGGCCGAGGGAGCGGCGTTGTCCATCGAGGAAGCGATCGCCTATGCGCAACGCGGCCGTGGTCAACGCAAACGACCTGCCAGCGGCTGGGCGTCACTCACGCCGGCCGAGTTGGACGTCGTGCGCCTGGTCAGCGAAGGACTGAGCAATAACGACGTCGCCACAAGGCTTTTCGTCTCACCACGCACCGTGCAAACGCACCTCACCCACGTCTACACCAAACTCAGCTTGACCTCGCGTGTGCAGCTCGTGCAGGAAGCGGCGCGGCACACCTGAAGCTAGTGTTTCCTAGCTGGATCTCCGTGTGTGAACGCGCGCATCGACCGGCTCGGCCGCGACAACCGTGAACGGGGTGGCCAGGGGGAAGTCGCCTTTGAGTGATTCGATCCGGACGCCACGGACGATGGTGGCCAGTGCGAGGGTGGCCTCCAGCATGGCGAAATGGTCGCCGATGCACGACCGAGGTCCGCCGCCGAACGGCAGGTACTGCCAACGACTTCGGCCCTGCGATCGCTCCGGCAGGAACCGGTCCGGGTCGAATGTCAACGGGCGGTCCCACAGTTCGGGGTCTCGGTGCATGGCGTAGAAGCTGACTAACGCCATGGTGCCGGCTTCCAGTCGGTAGCCGTCAACGGCCACATCCTTGGTGAGCATCCGGGGCGTTCCGGCGCCGGGGGGGCATAGGCGGAGGGCCTCATGCAGCACCCGCACGGTGTGACCGAGCCGGGGCACGTCGTCGGGGGTCAGCGGCCGGTCACCGAGTGCGCTGACCTCATCGAACACGCGTTGTTGGATTTGGGAGTGGCGTCCAAGCGCCCACAGGGAATACGCGAGCGTGGTCGACGTGGTGTCGTGGCCGGCGAGGATGAACAGCACCAGCTCGTGGCAGATCTCATCGTCCGAAAGCGGTTGGCCCGTTTGTGGATCGGCTGCGGTGATCAAGGCCCGCACAAGTGGCGCATCCCGGTCGGGATCTTTTCGCACCGCGGCGAGGATCTCGGCGGCGAGCTGATGCAGAGTCGCGTTGCCCCTACGTGCCCGTCGCTGGCGTGGGGTGGGCACCCATTGCGGCAGATTGAAGGGCCGGGTCGCGCGGTCCGCAATCCATGTGAGCGTGGGCCGCAATGCCTCCCCAATGGCATCGGCTCGGTCGTCGAGGTCCATGCCGAGCACGGACCGGCCGAGCGCCCGCAAGGTAAGGGTGCGGCATTCGCTGTCCAGATCAACTGAGGCACCGTCGCGCCAGCCATCGACCACGGACTGCGCGGCCGCGGCCATGTGCCCGGCGTAACGCGGGATGCGCTTTTTGGTGAACATCGGCTGGAGGGTTCGCCGCCGCGGCAACCATTCGCGGTGCGGCAGGACCAGCAGATTGCCACCCATCAGCTTTCGCAGCTGAATCGCGGTCGTCGTTCCGCCGCGATCGGCGATCTCGTCGGTGCGGCCCAGAACGTCGCGCGCGCCCTGCGGCGATGCGATCAAAACCGCCGTCGGGAAAAGCCATTTGGGCCCGAGCACGATTCGGGTGACGGGTCCGCCGGCATCGATCAGCTCCTGGTGCCCGTCGATCAGCGACCGCACGGCCCTGAGCTGGTCCCGATACCGCAGCGGATTCTTCGGCGCCAAATGCAGTTCGGCAACATCGGGCGGTGGTGCAGACGTAAGAAGCATGGCCGTCACCTTTCTGGAAAACTCACTGTGTCAACGCCCAGCTCAGACGACATGAGTAGTGCACTACTTAAATCCGCTGGCTCCGGCGGTTGACTCGACTATCCGGCGCCAGGAGTCTCAGAACGTCGGCCAAGGCGCGTAGATCCGCTGCGCGGGGGGTCGTAGATTCCGGCGGCCGCAAATCTGCGCGTTTGCGCTGATGTTTTGCGGTTCGTCGGATCGCATGCTGGCTAGCATGAGCGAAATCGATCCACACGCCGATACGCCCCTGATGGACTGGAGCCAGCTAGACGGACAAGAAGGGTTTTGACACCGCGTGGGCTGAGGGCGCAGCCCTGCCCACCGAGGAAGCGATCGCCTACGCCCGGCGCGGCCGTGGTCAACGCAAACGACCTGCCAGCGGCTGGGGTTCACTCACTCCTGCCGAGCGCGATGTCGTCCAATTGGTCAGCGAAGGGCTCGCCAACAACGACATCGCCGCACGGCTTTTCATCTCACCCCGTACCGTGCAGACCCACTTGACCCGCGTCTACACCAAACTGGGCCTGAACTCCCGCGTGCAGCTCGTTCAAGAGGCGGCCCGGCACTAGCCCGCTTGCTCAGCGAGTTCGCGGCGATCGAAGCTGTCGTGGATCACCCGCCACGACGCGAACCCATCGCCTGCGACGTGCAGCGTGATCTGTGGGTCGCAGCCACATTCCTCAACGCGATGCGGCTGCAGATCGTCGATGGGGACGACATGGATTTCACGGGGTCCGATCCAGCCGGTCCACCAGCGATTGCCGGGACAGGCACAGCCGATCTCGGTGCAGTGCGCGGGATCGATGATCACGCCGACCGGGGCCACGCATCGATGAACTCGTCCATCACCGCGTGCCACTGCATGGCCCGGATCTCGTCGCCGGCGGCGCGGGCCTGGTTGAGGTGATCGCGCACAAATACGAGGCAGCGCCCGATTCGTGTGGTGTCTGCGATCGTTGCCATATCTGACCTCCCTCGACACGGGAAAGAAAGACCGGTGGGCGTCATTGGCGCTCGGCCAGTCTTCGCATCGTCGCATGGACACGCGGAGTTCGCGCGTCGACACACGGCGCGTAACCGAGGAGTCAGCTAGCCGATGTGCAGCGGGTCGATCTGCACCCGGACCGGGTCGTGCACTTGCCGGGCGCTGACCACGGCGACGCCGCGCCGCAACTCCGCCGCCAGTGCCAGGCCCTGCTCGCGGCGCACCCGCACCAGCATCCGGCTCACCGGCACCTCGGTCGCGATCCCGGGCGGTCGCCGTGCACCCACCGGCAACGGCACCGGGCCGAGCAACTCGGCGCTGTCCGGCAGCCGGATCTCCTCGAGCAACCCCGTGACCGCCTCGCCGGGGCCGTCGAGAGCGGCCATGTGCACACTCGGCGGCAACGCGACTTCGGTGCGCGCGGCCAACTCGGCCTCGGCGTGGCCGACCGGATCCCAGCGGATCAGCGATTGCACTGTGGGAAACGATGATTCGGCGACGACCGCCACTACCCCACCGCTGTCGCGGGGCCGTACCAGCGCCGCGGCAGCCATCCACCGCCGCAGGGTGTCCTCGGCCGCACGCAGATCCTGACGCCCGAGCAGCGCCCAGCTGTCCAGCAGCAGGGCCGCCCCGTAGCCGCCGACTGCGCGGGGTTCAGCACCGGGCGTGGCCACCACCAATGCTGGACGATCGTCGACTTCGGACACCATCGCTTCGCCGGCCGAGGTGATCACCGTCGTACCGGGAAAGGCGCGGCCCAGTTCCTCGGCGGTACGCCGGGCACCCACGACGACGGCCCGCACCGTGTCCGACCCGCAGCGGCCGCAGCGCAGCGCGGTGTCGGCCCGGCCACACCAACGGCACACCGGGGCCGTGCCGTCGCGGTCATCCAGCGACAACGGGCCGGTGCAATGCCGGCAGCGGGCGATCGCCCGGCACCGGGCGCAGGCCAGCGACGGGACGTAGCCGCGCCGCGGCACCTGGACCAGCACCGGCGCCTCGGCCTGCAATGCTGAACGCGCGGCGCGCAGCGCCACCGACGGCAACCGTGCGGTGCGCGCCGCCGGATCGCGTTCGTCGGCGTATCCCCCGTCGTCGAGGGCCACCACCCGCGGCGAGTGGGCGCGCACCACCGGCCGCGTCGCGACCAGGTCGTGCGCCCACCCGCTGCGCACCAGCGCATGAGCTTCGGCGGTGCGGGCGTATCCCCCGATCAGTGCGGCGCATCGCATCTGGTGGGCACGCAGCATCGCCACCTCGCGCGCATGCGGGTACGGAGCCCGCGGCTCGGCGAGCGTGTCGTCGCCGTCGTCCCACACCATGACCAGGCCCAGGTCGCTGATCGGCGCGAACACCGCGCTGCGGGTGCCGATCACCAGCCGTGCCTCACCCCGCAGCGCGGCCAGCCAGCGCCGGTAGCGCGCGGCCGGACCCAAGCCCGCCGACAACGCCACCACACCCGCTTCGTCGAGCAACGCCGTCGCGGCCCGAAACAGCGTGTCCACGTCCCGCTGATCGGGCACGACCGCCAATACCGCGCGCCCGGTCTGCACGGTCTGCGCGGCCGCCTCGGCGAAGCGATCGGCCCACGGGTCGCCGGGCAGCGCTTGCCACACCGCGCGAGCGGCCCGCGACTCGGCCAACGCGGTTAGGAATTGGTCGCCGCTGCCGTAGGCCTCCCATCCCGTCCGGTCGACGGCGGATACAGCGGAAAGCTCTGGCGGCGTTCGGTTCTCACGCTCCACCTTGGCGTGTCGGGGCGGCACCGCCAGCCGTAGCACGTCGGCGCGGGTGCCGGCATAACGTGCGGCGACGGCGTCGACCAGCCGACGGATCTCCGGGGTGAGCACCGCTTCGGCTGACACCACCCGGTCAAGCCAGGCCAACTTGCCGGCGTGATCGGTCTCGGTGCGGCGCTCCAGGATGAACCCGTCGACCAGGCGGCCGTGGAAGCGCAGCCGCACCCGCACCCCGGGCTGCGCGTCATCGGATTGCTCCTCGGACACCAAGTAGTCGAATTCGCGGTCCAGGTGCGGCACCGACAACATCGGCAACACCCGTGCGATCGGCTCGAACGCAGCGGGCTGCCGGGTCCGCGTGGTCACTCGCCAGGTGTAGCAGAGACGGTCGACACCCGGCCGAAGAAGAACCCGGCCGTGATCAACACCTGCGCCGCCGCGTACGCCCACCAGATCGGTACCGCCAACGCCTCGCTGCCCAGCACGAACCGGCCGATGCCGATCATCGCGTCCGAGCCCGCGAAGCACACCGCGCCGACCGCGGTCCACAGCGTGGGCAGTCGCGCCAGCAGCGCGGCGCACACCATGGCGGCCAGCACGACCATGTACACCGTGACCGGAATGGTCAGACCATCACGACCCAGCTGCGGCCAGAACCACACCAGCAGCCCCACGCAGGCCGCGCACATCAGCCCCACGGCGATCCACCGGGGCCGCGACCGATCCGACTGCCGCGCCAACGGCAGCAGGGCACCGAGAAAACACAAGTGCGCCAACAGAAATGAGGCCAGCCCGAAGACAAAAGACGGGGCCCACCACGGAACGGCCAGCAGCGCGTCGCCGACCGCCGAGAACAGCAGCGCCAACATCAGCCAGCGCCGCTCGCGGACAACAGGATGCGCCGCCGCCGCCAACGCCAGCAACAGCGCCATCGACGCCTTGAACGCCGGCTGAGCAAAAAACTGCCCGGTCAACTCCGCGCCCGGCGGCGAACGCAGCGCGGAAATAGTCAGAAATACCCCGTAGGCGAGACCCGCCCATCCGGCGGCCACCCAGGCACCGACCATCACCCGCGGTGCGTACGGTGTCTGCATGCCCAGCGTCGACGACTCCGGATCCGCCATCGATCCCATCCTGCAGAAGGTACTGGACGCCGTTCCGTTCCGGTTATCCGCCGACGACGGCGTCGAAGCGGCCCGCCGGCAACTGCGGGATCTGCCGCGGCGCAGCTTTCATCCCGAGCTTCGGGTGGAGGACCGCGCCATCGACGGGCCGGCGGGGCCGCTCAACATCCGGATCTACTGGCCGCCAACCGATGACGCCGCGCCGCCGGTGGTGGTGTTCTTCCACGGCGGCGGCTTCGTCGTCGGCGACCTCGACACCCACGACGGCACCTGCCGTCAGCACGCGGTGGGCGCCTCGGCGGTGGTGGTGTCGGTCGAGTACCGGTTGGCCCCCGAGCACCCCTACCCCGCAGCGATCGACGATGCCTGGGCAGCAGTGCAATGGGTCGCCGCGCACGGCAGCGAGATCGACGCCGACGCGAGTCGGCTTGCGGTGGCCGGGGATTCCGCCGGTGGCAACATCTCGGCGGTGATCGCGCAGCGGTCGCGTGACGACGACGGCCCGCCAATCCTGTTCCAGCTGTTGTGGTATCCGGCGACGCTGTGGGATTCGTCGCTGCCCTCGTTCACCGAAAACGCGGATGCGCCCGTCCTGGATAGCGCTGCCGTCGCCGCATTCAGCCGCTACTACGGCGGTGAGATCGACCTGTTCAATCCCCCGCCCGGGATGGCGCCGGGCCGGGCCGCGAACCTGGCCGATCTGCCCGCCGCCTACATCGGCGTCGCCGGCCTCGATCCGCTGCGCGACGACGGGATGCGCTACGGGGAGTTGCTCGCCGCCGCGGGTGTTCCGGTCGAGGTGCACAACGCCGAGACGATGGTGCATGGCTACCTCGGCTATGCCGGCGTGGTCCCCGCGGCCACCGATGCGATGGAGCGCGGACTGGCCGCACTACGCACGGCGCTGCACTAGCGATTTGTAAGGTAGGCCCATGACAGAGCCGACCATCGCCCGACCAGAGATCGACCCGACGCTGAAGGCCGTGGTCGACGCGATCCCAATGACCTTCAAGGCCTCCGACGGCGTCGAGGCCGCACGGGCGAAGCTGAAGCAACTGCAGGCACCCCCGGAGATGCTGCCGGATCTGCGCATCGAGAATCGCATCGTCGGACACGGTGACGTCACCGACATCCCGGTCCGCATCTACTGGCCCTCGGCTGAGCCCGGCAACCTACCGATCGTCGTCTTCTACCACGGCGGAGGTTTCGCCCTCGGCGACCTTGACACCCACGACCCGGTGGCGCGCGCACACGCGGTCGGCGCGGAGGCCATCGTGGTGTCCGTCGACTACCGACTCGCCCCGGAGCACCCGTTCCCAGCTGGCGTGGACGACTGCTGGGCCGCGCTGCAATGGGTCGCCGAGCACGCCGCCGAGCTCGGCGGCGACCCGAACCGGATTGCCGTCGCCGGCGACTCGGCCGGCGGAAACCTGGCCGCGGTAACGGCACAACGCGCCCGCGACGAGGACGGACCCACGCTGGCGTTTCAGCTGCTCTGGTATCCGAGCATCACCGCGGACCTGTCGCTGCCGTCGTTCACCGAGAACGCCGAGGCACCGATCCTGGACCGCGACGTCATTGATGCCTTTTTGCAGTGGTACATCCCGGGTGTGGACATCAGCGATGCGAAAGCTCTGCCGCCGTTCATGGCGCCGTCCAACGCCAAGGACCTCTCCGGGTTGGCCCCGGCTTTCATCGGCAGCGCGGAACACGATCCCCTGCGCGACGACGCGGCCCTCTACGCGAAGCTGCTCAACGACGCCGGTGTGCCCGCCGAATTGAGCAACGAATCCACCCTGGTACACGGATACGTCAGCCTCGCGCTGATCGTCCCGGCCGCTGCCGAGGCAACCAACCGCGGTCTTGCCGCCCTGAAAGCGGCGCTGCACTAAATACGCGGTACCGTCGGTATCGACTAACCACCTGTTCGATGGAGGTACCGGTGAACGGCGATCGGCCCGATTACCACTGTCTGATCGTTGGCGCTGGGTTCTCCGGCATCGGCGCCGCGATCAAGCTCGACCAAGAGGGATTCGGCGACTACCTCGTCGTCGAGGCCGGCGACGAAGTCGGCGGAACGTGGTACTGGAACACCTATCCCGGTATCGCCGTGGACATCCCGTCGGCGTCGTATCAGTACTCGTTCGAGCAGCGGCCGGACTGGTCGCGTACCTATGCGCGCGGCGGCGAACTGAAGGCCTACGCCGAACATTGCACCGACAAGTACGGGATCCGGCCGAAAATCCGGTTCAACACCACCGTGCTCTCCGCCGAGTTCGACGACGAGCGCTCGCTGTGGCGGATCCAGCTCGATCCCGGTGGAGAAGTCACGGCACGGTTCGTGTTCAACGCCAGCGGCGTCCTCACGGTGCCCAAGCCGCCCGACATCGACGGCGTCGACTCCTTCGGCGGCGCCACAGTGCACACCGCCCGTTGGGACCACAGCCTCGACCTGACCGGTAAGCGCGTCGCCGTGATCGGCACCGGCGCGTCGGCGGTCCAGCTGATCCCTCAGATCGCGCCAATTGTCAAAGAGCTCAAGGTTTTTCAGCGCACGCCAATCTGGTGTTTCCCCAAGTTCGACGTGCCGCTGCCCAAGCCGGCACACTGGGGGCTACGGCTGCCCGGCGCCAAGACGCTGCAGCGCCTGATCACCCAGACCTACGTCGAGGTGACCTTCCCGCTGCCGGCCCAATACTTCACCGTGTACCCGCTGGCCCGATGGATGGAGTCACTTGGCCGCGCTTATCTGCGACTGAAGGTGCGCGACCCGGCGGTGCGGCAACAGCTCACCCCGCAATACGCGATCGGCTGCAAGCGGCCCGGTTTCCACAACAGCTATCTGTCGACCTACAACCGCGACAACGTGCGACTGGTGACCCAACCGATCGACAAGATCACGCCGTCATCGGTGGCCACCATCGACGGCACCAATCACGAGGTCGATGTCCTGGTGCTGGCCACCGGTTTCCACGTGTTCGACGCCGACACCACGCCGACCTTTGCGGTCACCGGTAGCGGCGGCCAGCGCCTCGCCCGGTTCTGGGACGAGAACCGGGCGCAGGCCTACGAGGGAACCACCATTCCTGGCTTTCCTAATTTCTTCAGCACGATGGGGCCGTACGGCTACGTCGGCTCGTCGTATTTCGCGTTGATCGAGGCGCAGACGCACCACATGTTGCGCTGCATGAAGCAGGCCCGCCAGCGCGGCGCCACCCGGGTCGAGATCAGCGAGGAAGCCAACGCCCGCTACTTTGCCGAGCAGTTGAGCCGTCGACACCGCCAGGTGTTCTGGCAGGACAGCTGCCGGACGGCCAACAGCTACTACTTCGACAAGAACGGCGACGTGGGGCTACGACCCGCGAATACCTTCGAGGTGTATTGGCGCAGCCGTCGTTTCGATCTCGACGACTATCGATTCACCGGCTAGCGGACGCCGTCAGCCACCGTTGGCAGCTCGGTTGACACCAGCGCCCGCAAATGACGGCGGTAGGCAGCGCGACCGACCGCGGTAAGGCCGAACCACCGACGGCCGTAATAGGGATACACGTCAATGTATTGTGCCGCAACAAGTTCAGCTGTTTGCCGGTGGAGTTCCTCGCCGTCCACTCGCAATGTCCTGGCAAGGAATCGGGCCTCGATCGAGTCGACACCGGCCAGCATCGCACACACCATGGTTTGCTGCCGGGGCGCGATCAGCGGGTCCCCGACCGCCGGTTGATCAGGCGTTTTCCGCATTGTTCGCGCGTCGATGCCGTACGGATCGATGAGCCACGGCAGCGATGCGCCGGCGATCACCGGCGCCATGAAAACAATGAACGGCAGCAGGTACGACATCGGGGTCCCGCGGTGCGCGCCCGCGGCCGCCCAATTCCACCGATGCAGTGATGCTGCGACCGCCACGCAGACGATCGCCACCACGATGACCACGCTCAGCAGGCCGAGCAGGCTGGTCAGAAGGAAAACACGACGCGAGAAGAGGCGAAGGCGACGCGGGTGGATACGTCGCATCCGCGTGGCCTGCCACAACGTCGCCGCCACCGATGCCGTCGGAAGGGTAACCGCGGCGACCAGAGTCAACGCCAACGATCTCGACCCGTAGAACAGGGCGAAGCCAATTCCCCACGCCGCGTAGAACGGCAACGGCGGCTCAAATTTCGCGTACAGCGCCCGCCGAGCCGCCTGAACATCCGCCAAGGTGCCAAGTGGCGTGACTGACATGCCTGTCAATTTATCGCGTGGCAGCGGCGCCGGCCGACGCAAAAGCCCCCATCGCACTGTGACGTGGGGGCTTTGCGACTGCTGGGTCGATCTAGATTGCGCGCTTGAGGTCGTCGACCTTGTCGAGACGCTCCCACGGCAGGTCGATGTCGGTACGGCCGAAGTGGCCGTACGCGGCCGTCGGCGCGTAGATCGGACGCAGCAGGTCCAGATCGCGAACGATCGCGCCGGGCCGCAGGTCGAAGACCTCGGGCACGATCTTCTCGATCTTGACCGGGTCGACGGTCGCGGTGCCGAACGTCTCGATGAACAGCCCGACCGGAGCTGCCTTGCCGATGGCGTAGGCAACCTGCACCTCGACCCGCTCGGCCAGGCCGGCGGCCACGATGTTCTTGGCCACCCAGCGCATCGCGTACGCCGCCGACCGGTCCACCTTCGACGGGTCCTTGCCGGAGAAGGCGCCGCCGCCGTGGCGGGCCCAGCCGCCGTAGGTGTCGACGATGATCTTGCGACCGGTCAATCCGGCGTCACCCATCGGACCGCCGACGACGAACTTTCCGGTCGGGTTGACCAGTACCCGCGTCGACGAGGAGTCCAGCGTGTCGTGCGCCAGCTCCTCGAGGACGGTCGCCAGCACATGCTTGCGGATGTCGGGGTCCAGCGTCTTCTCAAGGTCGATGCCGTCGGCGTGCTGGGTGGAGACCACCACGGTGTCCAGCCGGGTCGGAACGTTGTCCTCGTACTCGATGGTGACCTGCGTCTTGCCGTCCGGGCGCAGGTACGGCAGCGTGCCGTTCTTGCGGACCTCGGTCAGACGCCGCGCCAGCCGGTGGGCCAGCGCGATCGGCAGCGGCATCAGCTCCGGGGTGTCGCTGATCGCGTAGCCGAACATCAGGCCCTGGTCGCCGGCGCCCTGGGAGTCCAGCGGGTCCGCGGCACCCTCGACGCGCGTCTCGTGCGCGGTGTCGACGCCCTGGGCGATGTCGGGCGACTGACGGCCGATGCCGATGTTGACCCCACAGGTCGCCCCGTCGAAGCCCTTGTCCGAGTGGTCGTAGCCGATGTCGAGGATCCGCTCGCGAACTGTGTTGGTGATGTCGGCGAACGCTTCCTTCGCCGTCGTGGTGACCTCGCCGATCACGTGCACCTGGCCGGTGGTCACAGCCGTCTCAACGGCGACGCGTGAGCGCGGATCTCCGGCCAGCAGCGCGTCGAGCACCGAGTCGCTGATCGCGTCGCAGATCTTGTCCGGATGCCCCTCGGTCACCGATTCGCTGGTGAACAACCGACCCTGTTCGCTCACACCCGTCATCCCTTCAGGTCTACGTTGAAAATGTTAGTTAGACAAACCATATCTGTTGGCCGGTAAATGCTACCGGCCGGTCTACGGCGCAGGAGAGGCTAGGTGGCGTCCCCAGCGCCCCTCTGCAAGAACGTGACGATGGCGTCCACGATACGGCTGGCCATCAGAGTCTTCGAGCCCGGCTGCAGCGCTGACTCGGTGCCGTCGGCGGCCAACAGCCAACCATCGTTGTTGTCGACCTCGAAGGCCTTACCGTCGCCGACGGCGTTGACCACTAGCAGGTCACATCCCTTGCGCTGCAGCTTCGCCCGGGCATGAAACAGCACGTCACCGTTGGCGTCGCCGGTTTCAGCGGCGAAGCCGACGATCCCCCGCATGTTGGGCAGCTGCCCGGCAGCACGCGCTTGCACGGCCGCTGCCAGCACGTCGTCGTTGCGGATCAGGTCGATGGACTGCGGCTCCTCCGCACCTTTTTTGATCTTCGCGGTCGCAACGTGCGCCGGCCGGAAGTCGGCGACGGCCGCCGCCATCGCCAGCACGTGCACGTCGGGTGCATGTTTGGATACCGCGTCGCGGAGTTGTTGGGCCGAGCTGACGTGCACAACCTCGACGCCCGCCGGGTCGATCAGGCCGGCGGTGTGGCCGGCGATCAGCGTCACCTCGGCGCCGCGCTGGGCCGCGACCCGTGCCAGCGCGTAGCCCTGCTTACCCGAGCTGCGGTTGCCGATGAAACGGACCGGGTCGAGCGGTTCGCGGGTACCACCCGCGGTAACCAGCACCTTGACGCCGGCCAGGTCGTAAGGCAGCGCGTCGTGGCGCTCCAGGAGCAGCTGGGCGAAGGTGGTGATCTCCTCGGCCTCCGGCAGCCGGCCCGCGCCGCTGTCCTCCCCAGTGAGCCGTCCAGATGCCGGCTCGAGCACCACAGCACCGCGGCGGCGCAACGTCTCCACATTGTCGACGGTTGCTGGGTGCTGCCACATCTCGGTGTGCATCGCCGGAGCGAACAGCACGGGACATCGGGCGGTGAGCAGAGTCGCAGTCAGCAGGTCGTCGGCGCGGCCGTGTGCGGCACGCGCCAACAGGTCGGCGGTGGCGGGCGCTACGACGACCAGGTCGGCGGCTTGGCCGATGGCGACGTGCGGCACCCGCGGAACGTCCTCGAATACCCCGGTCTGAACGGGTTCGCCGGACAGTGCTTCGAAGGTGGCGGCGCCGACGAATCGGAGCGCGGATTCGGTGGGAATGACGCGGACCGAGTGGCCGGCCTCGGTGAGTTGACGAACGACGGTGGCGGCTTTGTACGCGGCGATACCCCCGGCGACGCCGACGACGACCCGCTTACGGTCCGTCCGCTTGTCATCCGAGAGGCTCATCGCAAGCCCGCCTCGATTCCGCTACTCGCCTTCGGTGTGCTCAAGCAGGTCGCCGTGGATCTCGCGCATCGCGATCGACAGTGGCTTTTCCTGCAACCCCGGCTCGACCAACGGACCGACGTATTCGAGGATGCCCTCGCCGAGCTGGTTGTAGTAGTCGTTGATCTGGCGGGCACGCTTGGCCGCGTAGATCACCAGGGCGTACTTGCTGGACACCCGCGCGAGCAACTCGTCGATGGGCGGATTGGTGATACCCAGCGGCGTGTCGTAGGCGCCTATCCCACCCGGCGACTGGTCGAACCGGTCGGGGACGGCGGCTAGCGAAGCATCGGTCTGTGAACTACTCACGTAAATATTCTCCTGGCGCTAAATCGGTGTGCGACTAAAGCTGAATCGAGTCTGAATGCGGGTCACGCCGTGTCCGGCCCAGTTCCCACCAGCAAGGATACCAATTCTGAGCACGCAGTTTCCAATTGATGGTTCACCACGACCTCGTCGAAGTCATCCTGAGCCGCTAATTCCGCGCGTGCGGTGGTCAGCCGGCGCTCGATTACCTCGGGTGTCTCGGTGCCGCGACCGATCAGGCGTTCCTCCAACGACTCCCAATTCGGTGGGGCCAGAAACACCGTGAGCGCCTCTGGCATCGCCTGTTTGACGGCGCGGGCGCCGGCCAGGTCGACTTCGATGAGTACCGGGTGCCCGGCGGCGACGGCGTCGTGGACCGGTTCGGCCACGGTGCCCGATCGGTGCAGGCCGCCGTGAATTTCCGCCCATTCCAGTAGGGCACCGGCGTCGATCAGTTGCTGAAAGCGACCGGGCGTCACGAAGTGGTAGTCGACCCCGTCGACTTCGCCGGGGCGGGGTGCTCTGGTGGTCGCCGAGACGCTGAAGTGCAGATCCGGTACCCGCTCACGCAGGCAGCGGACCAGTGTCGACTTGCCTACCGCGGATGGGCCGGACAGCACGACCACGCGTCCTTTAGCGGTCGCATGACTGCCGTCCGGTCCCCCGTCGGTGTTCAACGACTCTCCTGGAAGATGCCGGGGTTATCGCCCGGCTCTCCCTCAGGCCCTGCGGCCTGCATCGTCGCCGGACTTAGGCGAAGTCGAACTTTTCCAGCAGAGCCTTGCGCTGACGGTCGCCGAGGCCGCGCAGACGGCGCGTCGGGGCGATCTCCAGCTCGGTCATGATTTCCTGCGCCTTGACCTTGCCCACCTTCGGCAACGCCTCCAGCAATGCGGAAACCTTCATCTTGCCCAAGACCTCGTCGGTCTCGGCGTCCTTGAGCACCTGCTTGAGATTGGTGCCGCCGCGCTTCAGCCGGTCTTTGAGCTCGGCTCGCGCTCGACGTGCGGCGGCAGCCTTCTCCAACGCTGCCGCGCGCTGCTCGTCGGTCAACTGGGGAAGGGCCACGATTCCT